>CAYFQQ010000217.1:0-1740 GCA_964345265.1 uncultured Coxiellaceae bacterium | reverse complement strand
GCCGTTATGTCCATTTTGTTAGTGTTTTTTTGTGTTTGATTTGGTCATGTTTATAGGTTAGATTACTTTAACCATAAATTAAAAATACTTGGTTAGATATATTTCACCTATTGGTGAGTCTACTATGAGTATTGTGATCAACACTAAATACACCAATAATAAACCCTATTATTATGTGTATGTAGTCTATGGTGAAGGCAATAAAGAAACCTATTATATTGGTAGCGCAAAAAACCCAATATCATATGATAAAGCATTGTATAAAGTAAAAGAGATCCTTAAACAAGAAATGCAGAAGAAACTTCACCATGCAGAAGCACGAGCCGAAGAATTAATGAATGAATACCTTTCTAAATAGGTCAAACATATCTAACCAATATTTCTAGTTCATTTCTCTCTTTTGTGGTAAATAATAGAATTATTTTAAAAATGATCAAAAAATGAATTTCACACAACTTGAGACATCTGAGTTAATTGCAATTTACTATTTATTTTTACAGTTAAAAAAAATCAGGCAGATACAAGCGCACGTTCTTTTAATGCGGATCTTAATTCATCCATTAAAGCACCGTGGTTGTATCCATAATTCATGCCGAGTGGCGATTCGATAATTGAACTATCCATTGGGGAACTCAAGTCCATGGGTAGAGACTCAGGGAGCGGTTCCCATTTCACATGATTTTCATATTTCATTTCTCGAAGTAAATGGCCTAAATTGATTATCAGTTGGCGTAATGAATGAAGTTCTGCTACAATATCTTCTTTTGTAACAAAATTAATGTCGCTTAAACTGTGAAGAGAATCCTTTTCAAGCAGATTTTTGGCTTTTCCGTTATGCATATGACCTTTATGAATGCTGAGACCTCTTTCATTTTTGCAGGTCTTTCCGCAGATGTCGCAAATAACAGATGTTTCCATTATTAACACATCATAACTTTGTTACCATTTTTCTATTTACACTTATATACTCCACTTTTGGAGAAGGCAGTTTACCTTTCTTTGTTTTCAATATAGTATCGACTATATAAATATTATGGTAAATAAAACAATTTTATAATTACAATGGAGTTTAATACACTATCAGTGTACTTAAGATGGAGTTAATTCACTCTTTTAAAGCAATAAGTTTCATCATATTACTGAAATTCATTTTTTGGTGTTCTCATAAGTTCGTGTAGCATATTTGACAAAGATTATCAACGGAAACGTACATACATAATGGATATAAAAAACGTATTTTGGTGAGATAAAATGGCTAAAAGTAGCTATAGACCAGATGGCGTATATCCTGCCATAGTAACACCCTTTACCAAAGAAGGAGAAATCGACGAAGAATCATATAGAAATGTAATCAGGTATGTATTTGATGATTTGGGGGTAACTGGTATAGTACCCGCAGGATCTACTGGTGAGTTCAGCTCATTGACGTGGGAACAACACCTCCAAGTTTTAAGAATTGCTGTTGAAGAAGCAAGTGGACCAGTGCTAGCTGGGACTGGCACATCTGGAACAAATAGAACAATAAAATTGTCAAAAGCTGCTGCAGATATAGGTGCAGATGGTGCTATCGTAGTTACGCCCTATTATATGAAGCCAACGAATCGAGGACTATACATGCATTTCGCAGCTTTAGCTGAAGCTGTAGACATCAGCATTGTTATGTATCAAATTCCTGTCCTAACTGGAGTTTGGATACCCCGTACAGTTGCCGAAGATCTTACTGTAGAATACGAAAATATA
>CAYFQQ010000216.1:0-2279 GCA_964345265.1 uncultured Coxiellaceae bacterium | reverse complement strand
AAACCTGGCGAAATTGTCCTCAACATGTTTGGTGGATTAGGAAGTTTTTCAATAGAGATAGCAAATTTGAAAACTCATGTAAAAATTTTTAATATCGATATTAATCCAGAATCAATAAGACTTTGTTTGAAAAACATGATTTTAAACCGTCAAAGAGGAAAAATTATAGCAGTTTTAGCGGATGCAAAAGAAGTTACACAGAATTTATTTCAAAATAAAGTTGATAGGATTTTATTACCTTTACCGACAAAATCGAAACAATATTTGAATTTAGCAATCTCCAAACTTAATGAAGGAGGTATAATTCATTACTACGATTTTATTTATTCATCAAAAACTGAATCTCCGATACGAAAAGTATTCGAAGAAATAATTGAAATCATACGTAACAAAATTATTTTAACAGATGGAAGAATCGTAAAAAGTGTAGCTCCAAGATGGTATCTGGTATCAATAGAATTACGTAAACTGTGATCATAATAGAAATGAAAATCATGGTGCCGCGCAATGAACTTTGCCTTTAATTCTTCGTACAAATTTGTCACATGTAAAACATTCAACAAATGATATAGTAGTTAGAGTTAGCGGGCAATCTACACATTCCTTCTTCATCTTAGCAAGCATTTTACCACCAACGGATCCCTTTAAAGCTTGAACTTTTTCTTTGGGAACTTTCATTCGTTTTTCTGAAATATTGATATTGATTTCATGATTCACTTTGGGGCTGGAACTCAAACAATTCACCTGATATTTTGAGATATGTTTTCTACTAATTATCGAGAAGAGAAATATTCTCGAAGTTGCATGAAAGTTCAGTATACTGTAAATAAAAAATTGTTGCTCAATTATATATATAAAAAAGGGGATCAGTATTACCGAATTTGCAATGCAGATGTGTTGCATAAAATCCAATAGATCTCGTTGAGAGTATAAAGTTATAAATGAGTGATGAACGGCAGTAAGTGAGAGAGTTGAAATTCAAAGCTATTCTTTTAGTGACTTTAGCCGTTCTTGCTATAATTGACATAATTGTATTAACGCAAGTTATGCCCAGTCTTTACCAAGATATACCTTTGCCTTTACCAGAAACTTCTAAACCAATAGGCGGTGCGCTTTTTTCGGTAACTGCTATATATGTAACATTAATTGCTTCAAATATTCTAATCATAATGATTGTGTTAAAAAAAGCAGGATATGAAGGGAAATCTATTCCCAAAAAAAATAGTGATTGGTTTGATCTTATAGCTTTACTAGTTCTTGGAGCTTCGGGACTTGTTATGTGGTTCTATCCATTTTTCTTATTGTTTTTCATAGCAGCTGGAGCATACTTGTTATTTTCAGAAATGCGTTGAATTCTAATTATCTTCCAAAACGCATTTTTAATTATACTAATAATGAATCCAAAAATCATTGTTATGCCAGTACAAAATGAGCGGATGAATTTCTTTAATGATCGATGATGCCAAAGGCCAATAGAAATTAGTGGAATGAAGATTGTGGCAAATAATAGGTCGATTGATAATAATACTAAGGTGATTAAATAAAGGGCATAATATGCATAGGTTCTTTTAAGACGTTTGGTTAATAGTCCCTCTCTGAGAAGTAGATAATGGTAATTCGGAGCTTGCGTTAATCTATGTTTTAGATGTTCCCTATAATTAAATTCTCTTAGATGTCTGGCTTTTTCAGTTTCATGTTTAACAATTTTGAATCCTAATTTCTCTGCTTTGGATCCTAGCCATAGATCATCTGCCTTTCCAAAACGCTCATCAATATGCCAATTAATCCTGTCAAATAGCTTTCTAGAAATCATTGTACATCCTAAAGTTATATCTACAAGAAGAGAACTAGGCGACTTGGGATCATCATTTAGATAGATGTAAGGTATTGATACGATTCCTATATCTTTGTCCTGCTGAATAAGCTGAACCAGTTCTTGAATTGCATTTACTGGTATTTCTACATCCGAATCAATGCTGAAAACATATTTTGTATTAGTATTTATCGCCAGTTTGAAACAACCGTTACGAGCTTTAGCAATGTTTCCTTTTACATGGGATGTTTCTTTTTCGTAAATTACTTTATGATATTTTGAACCATGCTTTTGGATAAAATCTTTAATGATTTGAGATGAGCCATCAGTTGAACCATCATAAAATATTATAGTAATTTTATTTTTTTCATATGAGTTATTTAGCAGTGATATTAACATTTTATTTAATGTTGTTTCTTTGTCGCTTACAGGAATACAACTGGCAATATTAGGGGTTGTATTTTTG
>CAYFQQ010000215.1:0-2570 GCA_964345265.1 uncultured Coxiellaceae bacterium | reverse complement strand
GGAATATATTAATGAAGTAGCAACATGGTCTGAGAAATTACTAATTGCTGTAAAGAGGTCAAATATTTATGACTATAAGATTTTTGAGAAGCAATTACTGGCTAAATTGAATGTTTTGTTTTTTAAAAGTTTAAAACTCGGTCCATGGATAATAAAAAAGTATTTTTGTTTACCTTTTAGAAAAAGTTTATTACTTATCAATGCTTTTATGTGTGTTTCCAAAATTATTTTTAGTGGTTTAAAAAAATTATTTTTTATTTAATAAATGGTTACATATTATGCAAATCTTTCATTTAAATGCAAATGATAAAGAAGGTGGGGCAGCACGAGCAGTCTATAGATTACATCGTGGTCTTTTTTTACAAGATTTCACAAATTTCGTTTTAGGATGATTAATGTTATTGCACAGTCAATATTTAAGTTACAAAAATCAGTAAATTATAATCCTCATTCTCTAAATTATTTTCGAGCAATTCCTTTTAGTTGGATTAAAAGGATTGTTAATAATGGGGATGTCGTACATTTGCATTGGATAAATGCGGAAATGTTGAAGATTGAAAATATAAAGAAAATTAATAAACCTTTAGTTTGGACAATGCATGATATGTGGCCATTTTGCGGTGCAGAGCATTGTGTCATTAATGATTGTCGAAGGTATTCTCGATCGTATACTAAAACTAATCGAAATAAATCTGATAGAGGATTAGATATTGATCGTTGGGTTTGGGAGAGGAAATTTAAAAATTTTCCCAGTCTAGAAGTAGTAGTAGTTTGTCCCAGTAATTGGTTAGCCTCTTGTGCAAAAGAAAGTGTTTTGTTTATGGATAAAAGAGTGGAAGTAATCCATAATGGTTTGGATTTGGGCGTTTATAAACCAATAGTGAAACATCTTGCTCGACAGATTTTAAGTTTAGATGAAAGTAAAAGATATATTTTGTTTGGAGCTCAGACGGCCATAGGAAATATAGGAAAGGGTTATGAATATTTAAAATGTGCTATTGATAATTATTTGCAGTTCAGTGAAAAAGAAATTGAATTGTTAATTTTCGGTTCGTCATGTCCTAAAGATAATGTATTCAGTAAATATAAAAGTCATTATTTAGGGATAATCTATGATGACGTAACGTTGGGGTTGTTATATTCTGCTGCTGACGTCATGGTAGTGCCGTCTATACTTGATAATTTACCTAATACTGCTGTAGAGGCGATAGCTTGTGCATGTCCTGTAGTTGCTTTTAGTGTTGGTGGGTTATCTGACGTGATCGAACATAAAATGAATGGTTATTTAGCAACTCCATATGAAGCGAAAGACCTGGCTTTTGGTATAGATTGGGTTTTGAAAGATTCTGAAAGATATAAGATTTTATCACAGAATGCTAGAAGAAAAGCAGAAGAGAAGTTTGATATTAAAAAAATAGCGAAACAATATATAAAATTATACCATGAGATAATTTAATGTCAAGGTGTCCCAAAATCAGCATAATTACTGTATCCCTTAATGCGGTAAAAACAATCGAGCAGACAATTCGGAGTGTAATTAACCAATCCTATAAAAATATAGAATATATTATTATCGACGGCGGATCTACCGATGGAACGGTGGATATTATTAAGAAGTATGAAGACAGAATAGATCATTGGCTTAGTAAGTCTGATGCGGGGATTTATGATGCTATGAATAAGGGTACGCAATTAGCAACCGGTGATTGGGTAAATTACATGAATGCTGGAGATAGATTTTATTGTAATACTGTGCTTGAGGATCTGTTTAAGCAACGGTTAGATGAAGAAACGTCCGTTGTTTATGGTAATAGTGAGAATATTTTAAATTATTATTCTTATTTAGAAGAAGCAAAGCCTCTTTCACACTTGTGGAAAGGTATGTGTTTCCCTCATCAGTCTATGTTTGTTACTGCAAATATTGCTAAGGAAATTCCTTATAATACAAAATTTAAGTTTGGTGCGGATTTCAATTTTATATACACTTTATATAAAATACAGAAGGTATTTCTATACAAACCTATCTGTATAGTGAATTTTCGTAGAGGGGGTGTTAGCGATGTTAAACGTTTTCAGTCACTTTTGGAGTGGCGAAAAACTGTTAGACAACATGATGGATTTGATATAAAAAAGGAGCTGTATTATCTGCTGAAGATATTTGATATCTTGGTGCGTCAAAGTGTTAAAAAGATTATTCCCAGAAAGCTTGTTGAGAAAATTATTTTGTTGAAGAATGCTTATAGGAATCAATACGATTTGTAGAATGGCAAAACCTGAGGTTTTTAATGTTATGAGAAGTAATCTAAGCAAATTGAATTTTGAACAACGTGATAGAGAGCAGTTAGCAGCTTATGTTAAAAGACTTGAGTAAATTGAGTGTAGTTATCTGTCATAACTGGTATCGGTCTCGTTATCCGTCTGGAGAAAATGTTGTAGTAAATAGAGAGATCGAGCTGCTTAAGAAGCATAATGTTCGTTGCCGAGAGTATATGAAATACAACGATGAGTTGGAGCGGGCTTCGATTTTCAAGCAAGTATCTACTTTGTTAGGAATGACGGGTTCGAGAAAA
>CAYFQQ010000214.1:0-1936 GCA_964345265.1 uncultured Coxiellaceae bacterium | reverse complement strand
GGAGTAGATTTAATTAACAAAATGAGAATTGCTGCTATAATAACTCCTTGACATAGGGCTGTAAGGCTTTTACAATCCCGCATCCTACTTATTGTCGCGGAATATTGGTAATAATTTTTTTGAGGTAAAATATGGCAACAACTAATCAGTTGGTACGGAGATCGCGTCTAAGTAAAAGGGAAAAAAGTACTGTGCCTGCATTGCAGCGTTGTCCGCAGAAGCGCGGGGTGTGCACGCGCGTCTATACTACTACGCCAAGAAAACCAAACTCTGCTCTGCGTAAAGTTGCCAGAGTACGCTTAACAAATGGTATGGAAGTAACCGCTTATATCGGCGGTGAGGGACATAATTTACAAGAACACTCAGTGGTTACTATTCGCGGCGGACGGGTAAAAGATTTGCCGGGAGTTCGATATCATATTGTACGTGGAAGTTTAGATACTTCGGGTGTGGCAAATAGGAATCGTGGTCGCTCAAAATACGGTGCTAAGAAGGCTAAGAAATAATATCGGGATTAAGTAATATGGCTAGAAGAAAAGCAGCTGTTAAAAGAACTATTCTTCCAGATCCTTTATTTGGAAGCGAATTGATTGCTAAATTTGTTAATGTGGTAACACGTAATGGCAAAAAAGCTGTTGCGGAAAAAATTGTTTATGGGGCATTGGAAAAAGTCGCGGTAAGCAAGGGCGCTAAAGAAAAAGCTGTTAAAGGTATTAGTATTAGAAATGATGAGGGTTTAAGGAAAATTGCTTTGGAGCTGTTTAGTAAGGCTTTGGACGCGGTTCGACCTATTGTTGAAGTTAGACCACGTCGGATTGGTGGTGCGAACTATCAGATTCCTGTAGAAGTACGGCTAGAACGCGGCACAACTTTGGCTATGCGTTGGTTGATAAAGTTCGCTGCTAAGCGCGGAGAAAAGACCATGGCGCTACGATTAGCTGGTGAAATTCTAGATGCAATAGGCGGTAAGGGTGGGGCGATTAAACAACGCGAGACAGTTCATAGTATGGCTAAAGCTAATCAAGCATTTGCCCATTTTAGGTGGTAATTATGACAGTGCGCACGACTCCTCTACAACATTATCGAAATATCGGCATCATGGCGCATATTGATGCAGGTAAAACTACGACCACCGAAAGAATTTTATATTATACCGGTAGAACTCATAAACTTGGTGAGGTACATGATGGTGCTGCGGTCATGGATTGGATGGCGCAGGAACAAGAGCGCGGGATTACTATTACTTCAGCAGCTACAACTTGTTATTGGCAGGGTATGGACCTGCAGCATGATCAGCATCGCATCAATATTATTGATACACCGGGACATGTAGATTTTACCATTGAAGTGGAACGTTCTTTAAGAGTATTAGATGGTGCCATAGCAGTTCTGTGTTCAGTCGGAGGAGTGGAGCCGCAAACTGAGACTGTGTGGCGTCAGGCTAATAAATATAAAGTGCCGCGGATCTGTTTTGTTAATAAAATGGATCGCGTTGGAGCGAATTTTTTTAGAGTAGTTGAGCAAATCAAGTCTAAATTCGGAGCTAATCCGATTGCAGTTCAATTACCTATAGGTGCTGAAGAAAATTTTCAAGGAGTGGTAGATCTAGTTAGGATGAAAGCTATTTATTGGAGTGAAGCTGATAAAGGAATGACTTATGAGGCTCGCGATATTCCACAGGATATGGTGAATACCTGTAATGAGTGGCGGGAGAAAATGGTCGAAGCAGCTGTTGAAGCTTCTGATGATTTGATGGAAAAGTATCTAAGTAACGGAGAGCTTTCCGAGCAGGAAATAAAGCGCGGCCTGCGTATTCGTACTTTAAATTATGAAATCGTGCCAGTTTTGTGTGGCTCTGCTTTTAAGAACAAAGGCGTACAAGCGTTATTGGATGCAATAATAGATTATTTGCCAGCTCCTAATGAAGTTGCAAGTG
>CAYFQQ010000213.1:0-4931 GCA_964345265.1 uncultured Coxiellaceae bacterium | reverse complement strand
TTTGATGCTGTCATTCTCGCGAATGCGAGAATCCATTTAATTTGAGGCTCTTTGGATACCCGCCTTCGCGGGTATGACGTGAAATAGCACTTAAAATTGGTCAAAATTAGAATTGCTGTAAGTTCAGGTATCTATTTATAATGTGCTTGTTTCAGCTTGTTAAATCCACCTGATTTCGAGGACTTTCATCAACGACATCAACCTGCTCAGAGGAGCCACTGCCTTTAAAAAATCCGGAATTAGCTATAGTGGTATTAGTTCCTTCTTTACTATCACTCGGACCGGCTGCTTTTTCACGTAACAGTCCTAAAACTTCAGCTACCTGTTCAGGATGAGAATTATCTTTTAAGTATTGTAAAAGGCTCTTGCCAGTGGGACCTTGTACATTTACATTCGCACCTAATGTTATGAGATATTTTAAAATCTCGCAAAAATAACCAATTTTAGATGGATATTGTATAGTACCTATTGAAAAACCCGGGAAACTTTTTGCCATATTAAGAGCAACTTTAAATAATAAAGTTCTATCTTGATACGTATGCTCAAGCTTACCGTGATTTTTCAGAATTTGTAAAATTGCCTTTACTATATTCAGCCAAATATCAGTTAATGAAGGATGAGATGAGGGAGGGGAAGATATCTGAGTAAACACAAAATTCAAGAATTGATCTAGATTTTTTTTATCACTGTTTCGTAAAATATTACTAAGAAGATTAACTAATTCTTCGATTTCCCTCGGTGAAACATAAACTCTTTTTTTCATTTCTACAAATGCTTTTTCAAAAGATTCGGTATCAGATAACTTATTTAATCCGGACTGAGACGACACTTTATTCAATCCCGATGTACACACTTGTTGCTTTAGTTGCTCTATCCGAGAATCTAAAAAACTTCTCAATAACATGTTTCGACAATCATCTAGCATTTTTATTTCACATTGCGAGGGCCCGATGGCGAGGATGTCCATTCGTAAGTTTTCTCTTATCCATTTTCCATGTAACATTGACATGCAAAGAGATATATCATGATACGTCATTCTTTGAAGGTATCGAGGTAAAATTTGAAAATATTCTTCTACAATGCGGCGAAGTGCAAGGTATAAATCTATTTTATCACTCTCAGCAGTTGCAATCACATAAGTTATCAAGTCTTCAAGTATGACATTTTGACGTTGTTCATCAGTTAGTTCTTTCATAAAAAACATTACAATCTCCAAATTAAATTATTAGTACTATTCATGTCATCATACAATTATGATGACGCCATATCATCAATATTAATTCAAAATTCTTAACTAAATCTTAAATAAACAATATAAAATTACACGACTTTTAAAAATATTCAATCATATTTCAGTAATTTGTATTTTGACCCGCCGTTTGCACGCGATTTTACGTGCCACTGCTGCAAAAGCGAGAATCCGCTAGGGAACAGGCATGCCTGTTCCCCACTATAATCCCTGGACCCTGCATCCGCGAGGAAAAAGTTGCTTTTTTGAAAAATTAATTTTAAAGTCAAGTCTAGTTAAATAAGACACTTAAGAAAAATGCGTTTACCTATTTATTTAGATTATATGGCTACTACTCCGGTTGATTCTAGAGTAAAAGCTAAAATGGACAAATACTTTACTATGGATGGTGATTTTGGTAATCCTTCATCACGGTCACACGTCTACGGTATAAGGGCACAACAAGCAGTCGAACACGCACGAAGTCAAGTTGCAAAATTGCTGAACGCTAACGAAAATGAGATTATTTGGACTTCTGGTGCTACAGAAGCTAATAATTTTGCTATTAAAGGAGTAGCAAACTTATATTTTCGTAAAGGCAAGCATATTATAACTTGCAGCAGCGAACATAAAGCCGTTTTAGAACCTTGTGCCTATTTAGAAAGTAAAGGTTTCGAAGTCACCTATTTAACTCCAGAAAAAAACGGTCTGCTTGATTTAGATAACTTAAAGAAAGCCGTTCGTAAAGATACAATTTTAGTTTCCATTATGTACGTCAATAATGAAATTGGAGTTATTCAAGATATCAGTGCGATAGGTAATTTAGTAAGGCCAAAAGGTATCGTATTTCATGTAGATGCAGTACAAGCAGCAGGTAAATTGCCACTTGATGTAAAATCGTTGCCGGTTGATTTAATGTCTTTTTCAGCCCACAAAGTTTACGGACCTAAAGGTATTGGGATTTTGTATATACGACGCAAACCTCGTATTCATCTAGAACCGTTAATTCACGGTGGCGGTCAAGAGTTTGGTATGCGTTCTGGCACATTGCCAGTTCACCAGATTGTGGGCATGGGAGAAGCCTTTGCTATTGCAAAAAAAGAGATGGTAAAAGAACAGAAGCGAATTAGAAAACTGCGAGATAAATTATGGAACGGAATAAAGGATTTGAAAAATATTTCTATAAATGGAGATATTAAACGGCGAGTTGTGAACAATCTAAATGTATGCTTTAGAGACATAGATGGAGAAAAGTTAGTTACTGCTTTAAAGAATTTAGCGATTTCTACCAGTTCGGCATGTGTTTCAGCCAAAGCTGAACCATCATACGTATTGCAGGCGATTGGCTTAGGTAATAAATCAGCATTAAGTAGTGTACGTTTTTCCTTAGGCCGTTTCACGACTGAAGATGAAATTGATTATGCAATTAAATACATTCGACGAGTGATTCCAAATTTACATAAAACGACTAAAGCTAAACAATGATGACTCATGACGATGTAAAAATCTTGGAAGAGAAAACTATATACGAAGGATTTTCTAAAATAATACATTATAAACTCAGGCATCGTTTATTCGAGGGAGGCTGGAGTAAACCTTTTGAGCGGGAATTATCTGTCCGTTACAACGCTGTGGCTATACTGCCATATGACACCAAATTAGATAAAGTAGTGCTGATAGAACAGTTTAGGATTGGTGCATTAAAAGACAAAACTAGCCCATGGCTATTAGAATTAGTAGCTGGAGTTATAGATAAACAGCAATCTGAAGAGAAGATAGCATATCTGGAAGCTAAAGAAGAAGCAGGCTTAGATATTATTGATTTAATTCCAATTTATAGCTATTGGAGTAGCCCAGGAGGGTCTTCAGAGTTCGTGTCACTATATTGCGCTATTGTAGATGCTAGTAAGGCAGATGGTATTCATGGCATGGACGATGAGCATGAAGATATACTAGTTCACGTAATGGATAGTAAAGAAGCTTTTGCCGCTGTCAAATCTGGACGTATCAACAATGCATCGACTATCATCGCATTACAGTGGTTACAGCTAAACTCTGCTTCACTAAAACCATAAAAAACCAAAAAAACATGGCGAATAAAATCGAAATTTATGACGCAAAGTCTATTGAAGTCTTAAGCGGCTTAGATCCGGTACGTAGGCGTCCAGGTATGTATACCGATGTTTCGCGCCCTAATCATCTCGCTCAAGAAGCAGTTGATAACAGTGTTGACGAAGCTATTGCAGGTTTCGCAAAACACATCGACGTAGTTTTATATGCAGATAATTCTCTGGAAGTCACCGACGATGGCCGTGGTATGCCTACTGATATTCATCCCGAACATGGTGTAACCGGTATAGAACTCATTCTGACTCGTCTTCATGCTGGCGCTAAATTTTCTGCTAAAAACTATCACTTTGCAGGAGGCTTGCACGGAGTTGGCATTTCAGTTGTTAATGCCTTGTCAGAAAGATTAGAAGTAATCATTAAGCAACAAGGTAAGGTCTTTAAAATGGATTTCGCAGACGGTAAAAAAATCAAGGATATTAAAGTAATTGACGTAGCAAAACCACGAGAAACCGGAACCTGTTTGCGTTTTTGGCCTAATTCGAAATACTTCGACTCAATAAAATTTTCTATTCCACAATTAAAACATGTTTTAAGAGCTAAGGCGGTACTCTGCCCTGGGCTGGAAGTTACCTTTACTAATGAACAAACCGGTGAAACTGATAAATGGTACTATGAAGACGGATTAACAGCATATTTGCAATCTAATTTAGCCGATACTCTTTGTTTACCTGAACAACCTTTTACTGGCGGTTTTACTGCTAATAATGAAACAGTTGATTGGGCTGTAACTTGGTTACCGGAAGATAGAGATCGTGTCACTGAAAGTTATGTTAATCTCATTCCAACTATACAAGGCGGTAGTCACGTTACTGGTTTTCGCACCGGGTTACTGGAAGCGATGCGAGAATTTTGTGAGATTCGCAAATTATTGCCGCGAGGTATTAAATTAACTCCTGATGATGTTTGGGAAAACTGTAATTATATTCTATCGGCAAAGATGCAAGATCCCCAATTCTCTGGACAAATTAAAGAACGTTTAACTTCGCGACAATGTGCTGCTTTTATCTCCGGAGTTGTAAAGGATGCGTTCAGTTTATGGCTTAATCAGCATGTTAGCCTCGGCGAAGAACTGGCTTCTCTAATAATAAGCAATGCACAAAAACGCATGCAGGTCAGTAAAACTATAATCCGTAAGAAAATAACCGCCGGACCAGCTCTACCAGGCAAATTAGCTGACTGTATAACTCAAGATCCAAAGCAAAGCGAATTATTTTTAGTAGAAGGAGACTCTGCTGGAGGTTCAGCAAAACAAGCAAGGGACCGTGAAACTCAAGCGGTTATGCCGCTTAGAGGTAAAATTCTTAACACATGGGAAATCAATTCTGATCAAGTATTGGCTTCTCAAGAAGTCCACGATATTGCAGTAGCTTTGGGAGTAGACCCCGGTTCTAGTAATCTAGACAAACTACGTTACGGCAAAATATGTATTTTGGCTGATGCAGACTCTGATGGTTTGCACATATCCACTCTATTATGCGCTTTGTTTCTACGCCACTTTAAAGCTTTAGTAGAAGCCTGTCATATTTATGTTGCTATGCCTCCTTTGTATCGTATTGATATTGGCAAGGATGTT
>CAYFQQ010000212.1:0-9772 GCA_964345265.1 uncultured Coxiellaceae bacterium | reverse complement strand
CCGACGAGTGATCCGATTATTGCACCGCCAACAGCTCCGATAACTGGTTCTCCTCTAAACATTTGGCTACCAAGAAAACCTCCTGCAACACCACCAGTTACCACACCAACTTGTTGTTTAGTAATGCCTGGTTCGCCAGGTTGAGTTGCACATGCAACCAGTAATATAGTAACCAATGTGATTAGAAAAAATTTCATTTTGCACATAGTTTGCTCCTATTATTTATTTTTGAGTACCGAGGGTCGGACTCGAACCGACATGGTGTTACCACCACCAGATTTTGAGTCTGGCGCGTCTACCAGTTTCGCCACCCCGGCTAGCAAAGTTATTTTAACGGATAGTAAGAAGTGTATACAAGTTTAAGTTTCATGTATGCTAGTATTATGAAATGTTATTCAATGGCCATTCCTCGAAAGCGCATAGGCTTCAACTTAAGGATTTAATTCACCATTCTGGTCATGGATTGGCTAGAGTGCATTCAGTCATTCTGGCCAAGGATTGGCCAGAATCCAGTAGCAAGGATGTTTATTACATTGCATCACGTGTGTGTACTGGATCCCGCGGTCAAGCCGCGGGATGACGAAAAAGAGCCGCGGGAAGACTAGGAGTTGTGAGATGATGAAGAAAGTAGGGATGAAAGAGTAGGGTAGACTGATATGAAAACCAGTGACTTTGATTTTAATTTGCCTCAAGAGCTTATTGCTCAATATCCAAGTAACAAACGGACTAAAAGTCGTTTGTTATGTTTGGATAGGGTAACTGGTGCGATAGATCATAAGCAATTTATAGATTTGCCGGATTTATTATCGTGTAAAGATTTATTAGTTTTTAATGATACTAAAGTGATACCAGCTCGATTATTTGGAGTCAAGGAAACTGGCGGTAAGATTGAGGTTTTAGTTGAACGCATTTTAGATGAACATCGAGTATTAGCTCATTTAAAATTTAGCAAAGTTCCAAAAAAGGGATCTATATTAATCTTGGAAAACAATTTTAAAGTCGAAGTTTTAAGTCGCAAGAATGAATTATTTGAACTTTGTTTTCAACATAAAGATCATGTTTTAAATATTCTTGAGAGAGTAGGTCATGTCCCATTACCTCCATATATTAAACGTGGTGACAAAACCATAGATAAAGAACGATACCAGACGGTATTCGCTAAATATAAAGGTTCAGTTGCAGCACCAACAGCAGGTTTACATTTTGATAAACGATTTCTTAAAAAGATCTCTCAAAAAGATGTAGAAACTGCATTTATTACTTTACATATAGGTGCTGGAACTTTTGAGCCAGTGCGGTCGCAAAATATTCAAGATCATAAAATGCATTCAGAATATGTTGAGATATCTCCACAGGTTTGTAAAAAAATACGTAATACCAAAAAACACGGTGGACGAATTGTTGCAGTAGGAACGACGTGCGTACGTAGTCTAGAAAGTGCAACACAAGAAGGGGAGGTTATTCCATTTAAAGGTGAAACAAATATTTTTATCTATCCTGGTTATAAATTTAAATGTATAGATGCCATGATTACCAATTTTCATTTACCTCGATCAACGTTACTAATGCTAGTTTGTGCATTTGCAGGTTTCGATAATGTTATGAATGCTTATAAAGCTGCGATTGATGAACAATATCGATTTTTCAGTTATGGCGATGCAATGTTGTTATTTTCTTCTTTTTCTAATGTTTGAGTGTCATCCTCTTTTTTTGAATCTGCAAAATAATAAGGATAATAAGGAAAATGTTTATTTGACAGATTTTGTTGCACGTCTGGACGTTTGTCATTTACACTATATGGAAAGACATGAAAGTTATTTTTGACACATATTAGTTGAGATTTAGTAAGAAGAGAGTTCACATTAAACCCTTGTTTGGCCAGTTGATTTATCACACAATGCAAATTTTTAATATCTTCATCATTTAAATCATTCTTAGGCAATTTAGATAGTTCTCTGATTATTAGTAAATTTGATTGATTTTGCATTAATCTTAAATTTTGAGAACCGTAAATGCTATTTAAATATGTTTTTTCATCATCTTGCAATGGCCGATAACCTTTATTTAAAATTAATAACATCGCTATCAAAGGATATTGTTGGGCTAAGTACAGTAAGTGATTCTTCGATTCCTTTTCAGAATACTTGTATCTTGTTTCCATGAAACCTTTAAATCTTTCATCGGTCACTAAAATCTCAGCATTTGCTAAGATTTCATCTTGGGTTGGCTTGCCTTTTTTATTGTGATGATACATAATACCCGCGTTAATTTCGATTCCACGAGCTGCTCTATAAAGTTCTTCGACTCTAGTGATAAAAGCTCCGAAACCATAATTTCCAGCCACCGCTGGCCATAAAATTTTGTTCCAATAGCCATTTTCTTTCTGAGGATTATAATCAGTAATAATATCATAACTATTTTGAATCTCATTTAACATTTCCTTTGATAATCCAGCCTTTTCCAACGATTTTGAATGCTTCAAAAAAGAATAAAGAAACATTCTGGCTGCTGGATTTAGTTTTTGGACCAACCGTTTATTTTTAGCAAGTCTAAAGCAAACCTCTTCTCGTTGATTTTCATTGGCTTGATTTTTATATGCATTTCTCGTAACAAAAATACCATCTCCATGTAATAGCGGAGAAAGATTCAAAACATAACCAGTAACTAGCATTGAAAAGTCCATATTCTCAAGTGAGATTAATTCATTATTTTCTAACATCAATTTCATTAATGATATATGCTCTCCCGCAAACATTGCCTTTCTCTCAGAGTCAAATTTTTGTAAATATTGTTGATGGAAAAGCTCAATTGTATCTTTGTTATTGAGAAATGAAGATAATTCTCTAAGATGTGTTAACATTTTATTACCCGATTCATGATAAGTTTTAACAGCCTTAAACTGTTTCAGTGACTCTAAGTAATTTTTTACTTTTTCATCCATAAGCTTTAATTGATCTGATTTAATGGAATACATTAGGTTACCTCTCTTACTAAATATTTTATTTAATATAACATATGGACCAAAATATTACATTAGCGGTTGCTGGACCGCAATAATTTATTAAACTTTAGTAGCAAACAAGAGAGAACCTGTCCTTCGTTGCCTTGACTAAGGAGAACAGCTAACGGAGTAGGGGCTGTAAATTAGTCGCATAAAAATGGCCTGATTCATCTTGTTTAACTTCCGATGTTACAGTGTTTGTATCATGAAAATAAAATAGACGTGCATTTATATTCGTAGCATGTATCAATAACTGTTCTTTTTCATTTGTAGCTATTTCAGGAGCTCGATCGTAACTTGTGCTAATTGGCAAATGTACCCAATGAGTGCCGACAATTAAATCAGATGCGAAAATAATGTTGCCATTTTCAGTGTCAATTTCCGTAGAGATTAAACTTGGTGTATGTCCATCACTAAAGTGAAAACGATATTTGGACCCTAATAAATTTGCATCAGAAACAATTTTTAGTCGTCCAGAATTAGCTATTAATTCATTAATTTCAGGAGCAAAAGATGCTTTGTCATAAATATGAGGATTATTTGCTCGATGCCACGCTTTTTTACTTATTAGAATATGGGCGTTTGGAAATAATAATGTTGGCTTGTAATTTTTATGCCACTTTGAAAGTAGGCCACCGATATGATCGAAATGTAAATGCGATAGAACTATGAAATTGATATCTTCATGAGTTAGCCCGTGTTTTGCTAAAGATTCTAATAAAACATGCTGATTTTTTATGCCATAACGTTGTTTTAATTCAGGATTTAAATATGCTCCGACACCAACATCAAATAATATATTTTTGTCATTATCTTGTACTAATAAACTTCTGCAGCTGATACAAATTCGATTTAATTTATCTGCTGTATACCACTTTGACCATAAGGCTTTGGGAACATGCCCAAACATGGTTCCAGCATCGAGTTTTAAAGAATTTCCTTCAATTGAGATAAGTTTAAACACTGTTTAATCTCCCGTAAGTTTGGTTTTGATGTGATATAATTATAGTATTGGAGAATATATCAGGTATGTCAAATATCAGTATCGAATGTAAAACAAAATTAGGTGAGTTATTAGCCACAGGACATAGACGATTTGGGAAAGTTAATCCTAGAAAGCCATATCGTGAAGAGGATAAAAGTGGAGGCAGTGGTATTGGTAAGTTATCTCCTTTTGAACAACATCCGTTGCTAGCTGAACAACCAAGTGGTGCTCCTTCAGACCTTACAGCAGTTGCTACAGAAAATGAGTACGCTGAAGCTGAAATCGAACAACGAGATGCAAAAGAACTTTCTAATCAAATGCAGGAACGATTGGCCAAAACTCAAACGCAAACTCATAGTCATAGACATATGGCTAAACCAGAGCCCTAAGAAGTATTTAAGTGAAAATTGAGGTAATAAAGTGTCGTTATCAAAACATATTATTTTCGGAACCGATAAAGAAGTCGCAGACTGTATTGAACATAAGCCACAATTAAACGTAATCGATGAGTATGGTTATTCTCCATTAATCCAAACTGCCATTGTTAATAGTCCTAGCAAAGCGAAATTATCATTGAATGCTGGTGCGGAAGTTGATTTTAAAGATGTGACTACCAGAACAGCTTTACATTGGGCAGCAAGTAACGGTAATTATGAAATATGTAAATTATTAGTAGGTCAGGGGGCTAATGCTAACTCTTATACGAATGCTGGCCAGTCGGTTTTAGTAATGCCTTACTTAAGGAGACAGAAAAACATTCAAAATTTGCTTATTAAGCATGGTGCGAAATTGGATTTTGCACAAGATTTTATTAACGCAAAATTGCTTGGACATCGATTTGAATTAGAAGGACGAGTTGATATTATCGATAACGCAGGAACCTTTATCGAAATTGAATTAGAAGGATTTTATTTGGAATTTAGTTTAGAAATTTTAATTAAATCATTACATGATTTTAAAAATAATTTTGCAGCAAAACATTTACGCGATTATTTTACCAAATTAAATGTTATTATTAATGCATTACAAGTTGCTGTGGAATTAATCAAATATCAGCATTATTTAATTGATATTGACAAATATGCGAAGCGCATTGATATATTGCTTAATCAAGAGCCATTGATATTACCTATCTCATTTGATGGACACGCAATAACTCTAATCCGATTTGGAGATTGGTTAGTGCGTTGTGATCGCGGTGAATTTGGTAAAAAGAACGGCACCGTGAACATTTGTGACTTAGAACATCCACACATGCTCAACAAATCTCTTCTCAAAGAATTACTCTATAAAAAACAATATAGCCAATTTATTAATTCGGGTTTATCACGACGTTTAGGTTTAAGTACTAAGTTACAATTTCCGTTGGCTCCACAGAAAACTGGTAATTGTTCATGGGCGAACGTAGAAGCCGTGGTGCCAACAATAATGTTTTTATTATTTCTGCAAGAGAATGGCATGAATAAAATGGAAAAGTCACAACAGGAAGTTTTGCATTTTTATAATCAATGGGTCGAATGGGATAAAAATCGAGAATTACATTTTTGTTTAGAGAGTTTCAAGGAAGCAAACCCAGCGAGAAAAGCCACAAAAGCAGCATTATTAGCTGCTGTTTTATTTCAATCATGCGAATATGATAATTATCACGATCAACAGAAAGTATCAAAAATTTTACCAATCCTAACATTACCTGATTATAGTTATGTTCTGAAAAGTTATATAGAAGTATTTGGAAAAGATCAGCGTAATAAATGTATGAATAATTTATATAATTTTCTAGACGATTTTGGTTTTAATGTTCAAAATTTATGAAACTAAAAGTTCAAGAACGTTTATTGTTTGTGACGAGAATAGACGTACTCTGGCAAAAGCAATGGAAGTCGATTTTGTTTTAGTACAACAAGCATTTCAATGTATATCAGCCAAAAGTTATATATATGATGGGATATACCGAGAAAGATCTAAATTCTTACATACTGCAATATTGGTCGACTATAAAAACATCGATTAAAACGGAAATTGATGATGTTGTTGTAAACTATATTACGGCATGTATAACAATAGCTATAAAGTCTCTATCAGAGTATGCCATAAATAATATATTTAAGTACAAAGATCATAAGGACAATTGTGTTTTATCTATCTATGATGAAAACAACAGTATATTGAAACGTGACTTTCAAACTATTGCTAAAGAAATAACACAATGCGAAATGAAAATATTGGAATCATTTTATAAAAATCAGTATGATAAAGATGTACCTTCTTGTGAAACTTCTTGCTTAAACATTTGTTAAGGTTATCTCTAGAGATTCAGTTTTTCCGCTTAAAAGCCATTTTTCGTCATTCCCGCGAAAGCGGGAATCCAGTATTTGCTTGGCTTTTCTGGATCCTCGCGTTCGCAAGGATGACTTTTTTTATTTCAAGAGATGCCCTTAACTATTTTTAAATTTTTTTACAAGAGTCTGAGGTTTATTTATAATTTGATTAACTAATAGTGACATCTTTGTGTTAAGGGAATATTTACACATGAGCCAGATAAGAGATATCAAAAAAGCAGTTTTATTTAGTTTGTTAGCCGCAGCCTCAATGAGCATTATGGCTTTGTTTGTGAAATTAGCCGCGCCGCATACTAATAACAATATGACGGTATTTTTTCGATTTGCCATTAGCTTTATCTACATTGTTGCAATAATAGTTATAAAAATTACACGTGGGCAAAGTTTTCCATATAAAACTCATCATCTTCTATTACATCTTTTTAGAGCGGTAGTTTCTGTTGCCACTATGATGTTATTTTATTACTCATTACGTTATATACCGCTAATTGATGGGAATTTATTGGTAATAACAAATGCATTGTTTATACCTATTTTAGGTATTTTTATAGTTAAAAAAATTACCGGTGGTAAGCATTGGTTAGCAGTTTTGTTGGGATTTATAGGTATTGCCTTTGTTCTTAAACCAGGACATGAATTATTTAATCCGGCAAGCTTAATTGCGCTAAGCGCAGGGTTAACTTCTGCAATGTCGTTTATAGCAATTCGCGCTATTAGTAGATATGATCATCCTTATACTTCGATGTTGTATTATTTTCCATTGGCTTTTATTGCAAGCGGTATAATTTCTATTTTTCACTGGCAAACTCCCGATCTGCATACTTCTTTGTTATTATTGTGCGTCGGAATATTTGGTACGTTTTATCAGGAATTTCTAATCCGCGCGTCACGATATGTTTCATCCAAAATTATTTCATCTTTAATGTATACGAGTGTTGTGTTTAGTGGCTTATTTGGTTTAACGTTTTTCGGTGAAATACCGGACATATTATCCACTATAGGTATTATTTTGGTGTGCGCCAGCTGTTTATTAACGATAAAATTTGCTTACTAAATATTTCTTGTTGATAGTATTAGCTTTGATTTCGAGCTAAGTGATATGGTTATCCTGTTGTAGTTTTACTTATTGAAAATTTATAGATGAAAACATATTTAGATTGCATTCCCTGCTTTTAATTGTAATATTATAGTTTTTTACAGAATCCAGGACGTTAATGTTTAGAAATTTAGTTATTATATTTACTATATTGATTATCGGCGTTATGGCTTATTGGATATTGCAAAAACCTAAGTTTATATATCCATTGCCTGAAACAGCATCACGCGTTGATCTAAAAAAATATGTTGGTACGTGGTATGAAATTGCCTTGATTCCAAATAGATTTGAAAAAGGTTGTAGTTGCACTAAGGCAACTTATACTTTAATGAATGATTATATTAAAGTGGAGAATAGTTGTTATAAAAAAGCAAAGCATAAATACGAGGTAGTTACAGGCAAGGCTTGGGCTGTTGATGCTAGTAATAGTAAACTCAAAGTTCAGTTTTTTTGGCCTTTTACAGGTGATTATTGGATTCTTTATGTTGATCAGGATTATGAATATGCGCTGGTAGGTGTTCCATCACGCAAATATTTATGGATTTTAGCACGAAAGATGAATATAAGTGAAAAAGAATACATAAGCTTGGTCTCTATCGCCAAGCAACAAGGTTTTGAAACTAAGCGGTTAGTAAAAACTTTACACAATTGCTAATAATCTTAAACAAGAATCTAATAAATTATATAGTGCAGCTTTTAGATATGGGAAAAGGGGCATTTTTAAAAGGCATTGAATTCGCGGAAGTATCTTAGTTTTCCGCGATAGCGGGAGGAAATAATAATGAGGGCTCTTTATTGGGTTAGAAATGATTTTCGCGTTAATGATAATAATGCTTTATTTAATGCCGCAAACCTGGCTAAAAATGGCGTAGTTGCTATTTTTTTTGTTACCAATGAATTATGGCGTAAAAGGGGTTATGGACAGAATAAAATTAAGTTTATACTAAATACTGTTAATATTTACAGTGAGGATTTATCAAAACTCAATATTTCGCTGTTAATTAGATATGCAAAAAATGAAAAAGAAATAGCAAATCGACTCATTAAAATAGCCAGACAATACCAATGTAATGCTCTGTTTTATAATCGTAGCTATGAATTGAAGGAGATAAACCTCGAAGAAAAAATTACTCGGGATTTTGCGAATATTAATTTGCCGGTTTTTTCATTTGATGATGAGGCCATTCTTCCTCCGGGTAGTGTTAGAACCAAGGGAGATAAATATTATTCAATTTTTAGTCCTTTTAGAAAGCAGTGGATCAATGAATTTAAGAATATGAATTTTAAGGTTTTGCCAGCCCCAAAAAAGCAAAAGAAATTAATTACTATACGTGGGAAAGTAAAAAATTTTGAAACAAAAACATCTAAAATTCTATTGCTATGGTCGTCAGGTGAAGAAGAGGCAAAAAAAAGATTAAGAATATTTATTGAAGAAAGAATAAGGCAATATAATACATACAGAGAATTTCCTGCAATTAATGGAACGAGCACTTTATCACCTTATCTGGCAATTGGCGCAATTTCACCACGCCAATGCTTACAGGCAGCAATTAAGGCAAATAATAATAAACTGAATAAAGGCAATAAGGATATTCTTACCTGGATTAATGAATTGATTTGGCGTGATTTTTATAAACATTTAATGTGGGGCTTTCAATATATTTGCACTAATCAGTCATTTAAGGCATATGGAAAAAAGATACAATGGAGCAATGACAAAAAGTTATTTAATGCCTGGAAAAACGGCAAAACGGGTTTTCCGATAATTGATGCGGCGATGCGCCAATTGCTCCAGGTGGGTTGGATGCATAATAGATTACGCATGGTTACCGCCTCATTTTTAACTAAATTATTATTAATTGATTGGCGCTGGGGTGAAAAGTATTTTGCTGAAAATCTCATTGATTATGATTTTTCTTCCAATAATGGAGGTTGGCAATGGGCGGCTTCAACAGGCGCAGATAGTATGCCTTATTTTCGGGTATTTAATCCAGTCTTACAAAGCCAAAAATATGATCCAAATGGTAATTTTATCCGACAATATTGTCCGGAGTATCAGATGGTTAATTTAAAAAATATTCACCTGCCAAAAGAAAGAGCTATACTGGAATATAAAACGGCAAAAGAAAGAGCAATAAAAATTTTCAAAAATGCCACTATTTGATTAAATGTACTTTTCTACAGGAAATTGATCCCTAACTTTCCTCTAAATACGTAATATGTGACATAAGATATTCAGCAATTCTAATTTTGACCAATTTTAAGTGCTATTTCACGTCATACCCGCGAAGGCGGGTATCCAAAGAGCCCCAAATTAAATGGATTCTCGCATTCGCGAGAATGACAGCATC
>CAYFQQ010000211.1:0-4901 GCA_964345265.1 uncultured Coxiellaceae bacterium | reverse complement strand
GAGAAAAAATTCCTACTGATGGAGTGATTGTAAAAGGCGAAAGCGCTATTGACGAATCTATGGCTACTGGTGAGTCTATGCCAGTTAATAAAAAATCCGGTGATGAAGTAATTGGCGCAACTATAAATCAACAGGGGTTATTGTAAATAAAAGCTACCAAAATCGGTAAAGATACTTTCCTTTCTCAAGTTATCAAAATGGTTGAAGAGTGTCAGGGATCAAAGGTTCCAATTCAGGAATTTGCTGATAAAGTTACCAGTTACTTTGTTCCTGCTGTTATTTGGATAGCTGCTTTAACATTTTTAGCCTGGATGTTTTTTCCCAAACCCTGGACTAATATTCTATTATGGGCTGATAGCTTTATTCCCTGGGTCAATCCCAATCTTGGGGTTATTTCTTTAGCCATTGTAGCAACTGTAGCTGTTTTAGTTATTGCCTGTCCCTGTGCATTAGGCCTTGCAACACCTACTGCTCTTATGGTGGGCAGCGGGATTGGCGCAGAGAATGGTATTTTAATTCGGGAAGGCGCAGCAATTCAGACACTAAAAGATATCCATACTATTGTTTTTGATAAAACCGGAACTATCACCAAAGGCAAACCAGAGGTAACTGATATTATCAGCATAGATAATTTTGATGACAAAGAAATTTTACGATTAGCTGCAAGCGTGGAGTCAGGTTCTGAACATCCATTAGGACAAGCAATAGTTAAAAGTGCTAAAGACAAAGGCATAAAACTTGCAACTCCAGAAATTTTTAAAGCAATAACCGGCAAAGGAGTCAAAGCAAAAATTGATGGTAAAGAGGTTATGGTAGGTACGCGAAAATTAATGGCAGAAATAAAGTTATCCTCATCAATAGAAAAAAGCTTAAGCAAATTCGAAGATGAAGCTAAAACAGCGATGTTGGTAGCCTTGGATAAAAAAATAATGGGTATAGTTGCTGTTGCAGATACTTTAAAAGAGGATTCTATAGCAGCTATTGCCGAATTGGAGAAAATGGGATTAGAAACTGCTATATTAACTGGAGATAATGAACGTACTGGAAAAGCAATTGCTAAAAAGGTTGGCATAAGTCGCGTTTTAGCTGAGGTATTACCTGATCAGAAAGTATCTGAAATACAGAAGCTGCAAAAAAAAGTTGGTATGGTTGCTATGGTTGGTGACGGTATTAATGATGCTCCAGCCTTAACCCAGGCTAATGTCGGCATAGCAATCGGCACAGGTACAGACATCGCTATTGAAGCATCAGATATAACATTAGTAAGCGGTGAGTTATTAGCGGTGGTAAAGGCTATCAAACTTTCACGCGCGACTTTTAGAAAAGTCAGACAAAATCTCTACTGGGCATATGGCTATAATACGGTAGCCATCCCCATAGCAATTTTAGGATTACTGCATCCGGTTATTGCCGAAATTGCTATGGCATCTAGTTCTATCTCAGTTGTTACCAACGCCAATCTGCTACGCAGGATAAAATTAACCAAAGAATAATCGCACTTTTTGAGGAATATCTATGTGGTATTTATGGCTTATACTTACTAATTGCTGTTATAATTGTTGCTATTGCGATCAGTAACAAAGCAATCAAGAAATATCCAAATCAACTGTAGCAGAACTAGATAAGCATCAAAAAAAATAAGCACTAAACTGGGAAAATGATCACCAGAATTTCGGAATGAATCTTGGTGTTTTCTTCATATATTGTTTATAAGCATCACCGAACTCTTTGATAGCATCCTGCTCTTCTTTTTTTGCTAATCTATAGTAAACCCACACTAAGATAGGAAACATTATTAGAGTAAGCAGTGTTGGCCATTGAAACAAAAAACCAAGCATAATTACCATAAAAGCCGTGTATTGAGGATGACGGATTTTTTCATAGATGCCAGTAGTAACCAACTTATGTTCTTTTTGCGCTTTGTACAAAAGCGGCCAAGCCTTAAACAAAATATAGAACCCGAGGAAGATTAAGATCATACTTAAAATATGAAACGGATCAAAATGTGGATTTCCCTTCCAACCAAAGATTGTGTGCCATAAATGGCCTGCCTCATGAGAAAAAATATTTACCTGAGGAAATTTACTTTCTAACCAGCCTGATAACAGATATATCGTTAAAGGAAATCCATACATTTCCGTGAATAATGCGATAATGAAAGCTGAAAATGCTCCAAAAGATCGCCAATCCCTTTTTGTTTTAGGGTGGTAAAAACTAAAGGCAAAAACGATAAAAATAGCTGAATTTATAATAACCAGTGTCCATAACCCATAGGCATTAGTCTGTTGCATCTTTTCCTCCATGTTGTCTATCTTTCTTATGGCATTTATCGTCTTTATGTTTGTGCCCATGATGCATAAATATATGCATCAAAGGACAAAGTAAAACTAAGATAATGAGACCAATCTCAAGAGCATAGCCTATGATATGGGCACGATGCTCAAAAAAAAGATACATAAGCAAAACTATAAAAAGAAATAAACTAACCAGTTTCCAAAACAACTGTATCTTACTACCACAACATCCTTTCATAATTTTTCTCCAATAGGTTATTCATTTTTTGCGGCCATATCTTACACTGAAAGCTCCATTTTTTGCGGCAGAACCTCAATCAAGCGTTCGTCGGTATCGTACTAAAGATATTAGTAAAACAACTACCATAAATACAATAATTGGCCAAATATTCGGCCATGAATATGCTATTCCGTTTCCTTTTAAAATAATGCCCTGGGTAACACGTAAAAAATAAGTCAAAGGTAACATGCGGCCAATCCATTGCGCCCATATTGGCATTCCATAAAATGGATACATAAAACCAGATAACAAAACTCCTGGCATAAAGAAAAAGATTGACATCTGTTGCGCTTGTAGTTGGTTTCTCGCCAATGTTGAAAACATCAAACCAACTGCTAAATTTGCTAAAATAAATGGCAAAGCTGATAAACACAATAAAGTGGTACTGCCACGAATTGGAATTTGGAAAATATATTGTGTGGCTAATAAAATAAATAATAACTGAATATAACCGACAAACACATAAGGCAATAGTTTTCCAAGCATTACTTCTATCGGTTTAAAAGGCATAGCTAATAAATTTTCCATTGTGCCTCTCTCTAATTCTCGCGCCATCACTGATGCAATAATAAACACCAGCGTCATCGTCAAAATCATACCTATTAATCCTGGTACAATATGGTAATATGTAATTAATTCGGGATTATATTTTGCATGAAGTTCTAATTTAAGTGGCGGAGCTCGTGGTTGCAAATAAGACAAAGTCCCTTGCAAATCCCGAACAAAAACCCGGTTTGCAAACACATTAGCTGCCGCTGTCGCATTGCTTGCCAACATCGGATCTGTTGCATCTACTGTTATTAAAATTTTTGGCTGTTCGCCGCGTATAAATTTACTCAAAAAATCAGTAGGAATATTAATAATAAATTTTGCGTTATCAATCGCCATTAAGCGATCGGCTTCTTTTTCAGTTGCATCTGTTTTGATAAACTTAAAATAATCGGTATGTTTTAATCCCTGAACAAGAGTGCGCGCATATTGGCTATGATCCCCATTGACAAGGACTGTAGGCAAATATTTCGGATTGCTATTAATTGCATAACCAAATATAATCAATTCTAAAATCGGTAGGATAATGATCATCGATAGAGTCACACGATCACGTTTCATTTGAATAAATTCCTTAACCATGACCGCCAAAAATGGGCGCAATACAGTGATGAGTTTAATCATGCTGTTCCGCCCCTCTTTTTTTTCTACATACACCTCGTTCTAGACATTCGCTTTTATAATAGCAAGCGCACATTTCATCAATTAGATCTCTTGATTCCGATACTAAATAAATAAACACATCTTCTAGCGTTACAGGTTTTTTTTGTATTCGGTATTTTTCATGATAAGGCTTTAATATCATCTCTAAAAGCTGTTCATCGCGTCCAACAATATGCATTGTTTGGCCAAAAGGTACTATTTGCACTTCTTCAGTTATTTTGTATAGTTCACTTGCTAAGCGCATTATATTTTCTCCTGACACGCTCATCATATATAATTCAGACTGCTGAATTATTTCATTCGGAGTACCTTTCGTTAATATATAACCAGATGCAATGTATGCCAAACGATGGCAACGTTCCGCTTCATCCATGTAATGTGTGCTCACCAGTGTTGTAATACCTTCCTCAGCAAAACGATTAATTTTATCCCAAAAATCTCGGCGTGCTTCTGGATCAACGCCAGCTGTCGGCTCATCTAATAAAAGTAATTTCGGCTTATGTAATATCGATGCAGCTAATGCTAGACGCTGCTTCCAACCACCTGATAATCTTCCAGCCAGTTGCTTTTCTTGATCTTTTGAAATACCTAATCTATAAATCGCTTCATCAACCGATTCTGTAATATTTGGCAAACGATAAACCCGCGCAACAAAATTTAAATTTTCACGAATTGTCAAATCTTCATAAAAACTAAATCGTTGTGTCATATAACCAATTTCTTTTTTTATCCTAGAGGCTTCTTTAATGATGTCATAACCTAAACAGGTACCTTCACCTGAATCTGGACTTAATAAACCACAAAGCATTCGAATGGTCGTGGTTTTACCGCTACCATTGGGTCCGAGAAAACCAAAAACCTCTCCTTCTTTAATTTGCAGATCAATGTCACAAACAACTTTTTTATTTTTAAAAGATTTTGACAATTTTCTGATGTCAATGATATACGGCATAATGTTTAAATTCTTATGTCTATTGGTTGGCCGGGTAATAAATATTTTGCATCTTGCTCTGAAAATTTAGCTTCTACACGAAATACAAATTTGCTTCTGGAATCTTTAGTATAAAATACTTGCGGCGTATACTCTGCTACTGGTGAAATATAATTAATTTTTG
>CAYFQQ010000210.1:0-12575 GCA_964345265.1 uncultured Coxiellaceae bacterium | reverse complement strand
TTTGATGCTGTCATTCTCGCGAATGCGAGAATCCATTTAATTTGAGGCTCTTTGGATACCCGCCTTCGCGGGTATGACGTGAAATAGCACTTAAAATTGGTCAAAATTAGAATTGCTGTTGGAAGAAACATATGCAAATATTAGGCATCGAAACTTCATGTGATGACACTGGGGTGGCATTATATGATTCAGAACGAGGATTATTAGCGCATAAACTACACAGCCAAATAGACATTCATGCTCGATATGGTGGTGTAGTTCCAGAGCTAGCATCACGTGATCATATTCAGAAAATTTTGCCTTTAATTAAAGAGATAATGTCTTTAGCTAATGTTGCATGTAAAGACATAAATGGGGTGGCTTATACCGCAGGTCCTGGATTGATAGGAGCTTTACTAGTCGGTGCTACTATTGGTCGAAGTCTAGGTTTTGCTTGGGACATACCGACTATTGGGGTACATCATATGGAAGCACATCTATTGTCGCCAATGTTGGAAGAAAATCCTCCTGATTTTCCGTTTGTGGCATTATTAATATCTGGAGGACACACCATGCTGGTGCAAGTTGAAAAATTTGGCGAATATCAGGTATTGGGTGAGTCATTGGATGATGCTGTCGGAGAAGCCTTTGATAAGGTGGCAAAAATGTTGGGATTACCATATCCAGGTGGTCCAGCTTTAGCAGCTTTAGCAGAACAAGGGGATCCAAAACGATTTTATTTTCCTCGACCAATGGTTGATCGACCAGGACTGGAATTTAGCTTCAGTGGCATTAAAACATTTACTTTGAATACACTTCGTGAATATGGTGATGATCAACAAACAAAAGCTGATATTGCATGTGCTTTTCAGAATGCAATAGTTGACACATTAATTATTAAATGTAAAAGAGCACTTCAACGAACTGGTTTGAAATGGTTGCTGGTAGCTGGCGGGGTCAGTGCTAATCAGGCATTGCGAGCAAGTCTAAAAGATATGAGCGAGGAAAATGATGTAGAAATCATTTACCCGCGTTTAGAGTTTTGCACCGATAATGGTGCAATGATTGCGTATACCGGATGCCAAAGGTTATTGATGGGATATAAAGATAATTTATTTATTAAAGTGTATCCTCGCTGGCAAATTAGTGATATAGTAGCTAAAATTTTGTAGTCGTAAGAGAACAAAATATGAAAATCTTACTTCTCGCGGCTTCATTGCGAAAAGATTCGATTAATAAAAAGCTTATTAATTTAGTAGCAAAACTATTGGCCAAAGAAAGTAAAGTTAATGTTAATCTTGTTGAATTTTCAGAATTTGACGTTCCGCTTTATGATGGAGATATAGAGGAAAATGAGGGAATACCGGTAGGTGCGATAAAATTTATTGAACGATTACAAACTACTGATGGATTAATAATTGCTTCTCCGGAATATAATTTCTCGGTTCCAGGAACTCTTAAAAATTTACTTGATTGGACGTCTCGTTATAAGCCGATTCCTTGGACAGAGAAACCGGTATTACTTGTATCGGCTTCACCTTCTTTAGCCGGTGGCAGTCGAGGATTATTGCATATTCGAGTATCGTTAGAAGTTTGTGGTGCTTATGTTTATCCAAAGATGTTTTCTTTGGCAGATGCTTACGAAGCTTTTAGTTCTCGAGGTACGCTTAATGATAAAGAATTGCAAATGCAATTACAGCAAAGGGTGAAAGCCTTTTTGCATTTTGTGAAACGGTCAATGGAAGTAGGATAAACTACTGTATATGCACTATAATGAATGAGAGGTATCATACATGGAGTAGATAAGATTTTTTAGAGAGAAAAAGTCATGTCTAAAAAAATGACGAGTGAAAAACGTAGTACCGAACTACAGAAAAACAATGTATCAATCAAAATTCTTTCCAATTTAGAAAACCTTATAAATGATTTTAATACTGCGATATCAGATACAAGACATCGCGAACACCATTTTAAAATAGCTTTTGCCATAGCTGATTTTCTATGCCCGCTTTTAAAGCCTTTACAGTTTCCAGGTACCGATGACATAGAAAAAGAACAGCAAAAATTGACAAAAATATATTTGGATACTTTAGTAAAATTTGGTAAATATTTAGCTCAATTTGATACTATTTCTTATCGAATAGACCCATTAACAGAACAAAAAATAAACACAAAAATAGCTGAAGTTAATACACTATTAAAACGTCAACAAAATTTACTTTATATGTTCGTAATTTTATTTGGTGGAAACTATTCACAACAAAAATTACCATTTGATCAAACCAGGCTCTTAGAAGATCCTAAACTAAAAAAACTTCTTACTGGATTAACTAAATCAACCAAAATATACTTAAAAACCGCATGTAAAAAATTATCGCAGGTTAGTCCGGAAAAAGATTTTCCTAGTGAAGCTGAAAAATGGTATAAGTTGATATGTGCTGCAATAAAGATATACGCTGATTTAAGACAAAAAATACTGATATTATTCGGAACGGTAATAGCAATACTTTTTGGTGCAAGTGCTGGTTTTTCCTTGTCAACTCCGGTATTCGTTACCTTCAAAATGATATGGAACACTCCAGTAGCATCGATTTTAAGTAGTATCTTTACTACCGCAACTACAATTGCCAACTTTTTAATGTATAGAAATACTGTGCCAGGATTGTTTTTAGCTATTGGCGGTGGAGATTTCCCATTACAAGGTTTTTTAACTTACATTGATGACAGCATAGGAATGAGGAAAGCTGTACCAGGTCGTATTCTAATTACTCCATTTGCTTTTTTTGCTGCAGGTTTTGTTGCTTTCTGTTATTACGGATTAACTGCTGCGAGTTTAATGAATGTATTTTCTGAATCTCCTTATTATTGGATAAGTCTCGGTATTCCTTCTTTCTTTGGTAGTGTAGCGTTTATTACTTATTTTGCAATTCAAACCAGAGCTTATTACATGTTGCCTACTGCCCCTATTAAAGAGCTGGTGGCAGCAGTAAAAAAAATGAGTATCGGAAAAGTAGCATTAGTATTGTTAATCGATGGATTAGCACTTTTTGGAATTTATGCAACCATGTTTACGGGCATAGATGATTTCATAAGTGCAGTTTTAGATATTTCTATTAATATAACTAATCCAGTGCATCACGCTTTTTTACTGATCATTTCCTGTCTTCCTACCATCGGAATAGCTCCGTTTGTGTTAATTACCACAACTAAATTTGCAGTGACATTGCTTTCTTTACATAAAAAACAACGTGCTGCAACTAGATTCAAAGTTACTCCAGGAATGCTGACAAGTTCCCCCTTGTTATTTGTGATTAATCCTTTAGGAAATGGTTTGCTTACTTTCCCTGCTGCCGCGAGCGACTTTATTGTGATAAGCACTAGCATTGTACTATCTTTTTCACAAATTGTTATGGGAAGTCTATCGGTTGTAGGGGCGTTTTTTACGTCAGCAGGCTCGGGGGCTTTATATCTAATAGATGGTGATGAAATTAAACGATCGGTGAAAATGATTCAGAACATAGTTCAATCGATGTCTTTAAATGACCAAAACAAAATGAGTCCTCAGGAAAGTTATTAATAGCTAGTCTGCTTCAGAGTAAGTTTAAAGTATGTCTACTCCGAATAAATTCTGGTCCCGTGCGATTATTTTAGTAGATATGAATGCTTTCTTTGCTTCTATCGAACAGTTAGATTTTCCAGAACTTGACGGAAAACCGATTGCTGTGACTAATGGCAGTAAAGGAACCTGTATAATTACATGTTCTTATGAAGCACGGAGTTTCGGTATAAAGACGGGAATGCGACTTTATCAAGCTAAAAAACTGTGTCCTCAATTAATTCAGCGTCCGAGTAGACCACATCGTTATGCTCAAATTTCTAATGCCATTATGCGGACTTTATATAATATTACTCCAGATCTAGAGATATTTTCTGTGGACGAAGCTTTTCTTGATGTAACCCGTTGCCAACGGTTATACGGTTCTCCTATCGAAATTGGTAGAATGGTCAAAAAGAAAGTATTAGAAACAGTCAATATTCCGTGTTCTATTGGTATAAGTGGTGATAAGATAACTGCCAAATACGCCGCTAAACTACAAAAGCCCAATGGTTTTACTGTTATTTATCCATGGGAAGCAAAACGACGACTTAATGATGTATTGGTAACAGATCTTTGTGGCATTGCTAGTGGAATAGGAAATTTTTTAGCTCAACGCGGTGTATATTTCTGTGGTGATATGGAAAATTTACCTATTGGTGTGCTTGCTAAAAGATTCGGTAATTTAGGTAGGCGTATTTGGTATATGTGCCAGGGATTAGATCCAGAACCGGTGATAACTACTATTAGTCCACCTAAGAGTATTGGTCATGGGAAAGTATTGCCCCCAAAGAGTAAGGACAAGAAACTCATTATTGCTTATTTGCAGTATATGTGTGAAAAAGTCGCTGCGCGTTTACGCCGTCATAATATGGAAGCGCAAACCTTTTTTATCGGACTCTATACTCAAAATAAACACTGGATTGTTGATAAAATAAAACTAGCCATTCCAAGTAGTGACGGACACGACATTTTTAAGCTATGTAAAAACTTCATTAGAAACTATTGGGTAGGTGAAATAATTAGACAAATTCAGGTTACAGCTTTAAATCCAAAACCCTTACAACTACAACTTGATTTATTTACTAAGTTTAATGAACGGCGCTATACCCTAAACAAAGTGGTGGATGCAATAAATGACAAATATGGGGAATTCTCGATGATGCCCGCAAGTTTAATGACTCAATCATTCTCGCCTAATGTTATTGCTCCTTCATGGCAGCCAACAGGACACAGACAGTCTATTTAATTTACTGACTTTTATGAAGAATCAGTATTGTATTTTTGGGTTTTTCCGGAGCTTCTTTTGGATAATCCAAAGTATAATGTAAGCCGCGACTTTCTTTACGGCGTTGTGCGGAGCGTACGATCAAATCTGCAACTATGATTAGATTGCGTAACTCAAGTAAGTTTTTATTCACTCTAAAATTACCATAATATTCTTGAATTTCTTTTTTCAATAGTGCAATTCTGTGGGCAGCTCGTTGTAAACGTTTGTTGCTGCGCACGATACCAACATAATCCCACATAAAGTGACGTATTTCCTCCCAATTGTGCAATACGAAGACCTCTTCATTAGAATCTGTCACCCAACTTTCGTTCCAAGGTTTTATTTTCTTTGCGTATCGCCATTTTCTTAAGTTTCGAATAATGTCTTTACTTGCGGACTCTGAGAATACTAAACATTCTAGTAATGAATTACTTGGTAAACGGTTTGCACCGTGTAAGCCTGTATAACTCACTTCGCCGATGGCATATAAATTGGAAGTGTTGGTACGACCGTTTAGATCTACTTGTATTCCTCCACAAGTATAATGTGCAGCGGGAACAACAGGAATTGGTTGTTTAGTAATGTCAAAACCGTATTCCAAACAGCGTTCGTAAATAGTAGGAAAGTTTCGTTTAATAAACTTTGCTGGTTTGTGCGAAATATCCAGTAGCACATGTCGAATACCTAAACGTTTCATCTCGTGGTCAATTGCGCGAGCAACAATATCGCGTGGGGCAAGTTCTAGATGCTGATCAAATTTGTGCATAAATCTTTTGCCATTTGGTAACAGTAAATGCGCTCCTTCGCCACGCATAGTTTCACTGATCAAAAAAGAACCAGCTGCAGGATGATATAAGCAAGTTGGATGAAATTGATTGAACTCCATATTGCATACTTTGCAGCCAGCACGCCAACCGATAGCAAGTCCGTCACCACTTGCTACGGCCGGATTACTGCTATATAGATAAACTCTGCTTGCCCCACCAGTAGCTAAAACTGTAGCTTTGCTGCGAAATACATTTACTTTATCCTTTTTTTCATCGTACACATAAGCTCCAACACAAAGTCCTTCTTGAATAATTAAATCGACAGTCGTATGAGATTCAAATATAGCAATGTTAGGATTAATTTTTGCTAATGAAATTAAGGTTTCCTCAACAGCTTTTCCAGTAGCATCTTCTACATGAATGATACGTTTGTGTGAATGGCCACCTTCTTTAGTTAAATGATAATGCTTTTTATTATTCGATACCTGAGTGAATTTCACTCCTTTATCAATTAACCACTGAATGCACTTGGGACCACGTTCTACAGTAAAACGTACTGTATCTGGATCGCATAAGCCGGCACCGACTTTTATAGTGTCAGCGACGTGGTCAGCTATGCTATCTTTTGCATTCAAAACTGTGGCAATTCCACCCTGAGCATATAAAGTAGCTCCTTCTTGAAGAGAACTTTTGGATAACAGTGCCACCCGACAATATTCACTTAAACGTATTGCTAAGCTTATGCCAGCAGCCCCACTACCAATAATTAATACATCAAAATCACGTTTTATATTCATCATTCAAGTTGCATTGATAAATCGATAGCCGTAACGTTTTTAGTCAATGCTCCAACTGAGATATAGTCTACTCCAGTATTGGCAATATCTTTTATATTTTCAAGATTAATATTCCCTGATACTTCTAATTTCACTTGGTTTCGATTTATCGCTACGGCTTTTTGCATTTGCTTTAAAGTAAAGTTATCGAGCATTACAATATCCACTTTAGCAGTTATTGCTTCCCGTAGTTGCTGTAGATTTTCAACTTCAATTTCTACGTTTCTGTCAGGAGCAATTTTTTTAGCGGTTAAGATAACTTTAGTAATAGATCCAAAAGCGTGAATATGATTTTCTTTGATAAGAAAAGCATCATATAGACCCATGCGATGGTTATAGCCACCACCGCAACGTACCGCATATTTTTGTGCCAAACGCATCCCTGGAATAGTTTTACGGGTATCTAGTAATTTTGTTTTACTGCCTCTTAGCAATTTTGCATATTTGTGAGTGACTGTTGCGGTTCCTGATAATGTTTGCAAAAAATTTAACGCGGTGCGTTCGCCTGTTAATAAACTTCTAGCAGGTCCGTATAATTTACATATAGTCTGGTTAGCAGAAACAGTGTCTCCGTCGTTAAATTTCCAATCTATTCTTATAGTTGCATCGATTTGTTGAAATACTTCATTAATCCATGCCTGGCCGCATAAAAGCATATTTTCTCTTGTAATGACATGTGCATGAGCGGAAGTAGTTTCGGAGATAAGTAGGGAAGTGATATCACACTGACCAGCGAGATCTTCATATAAAGCTGTTTTAACAGCGTCTCGAATCGCAGCATAAGGAACGGGTAATTTCTTAGTCATTGGTTAATCTTTTTTAAAATCAATCATCCTTTGAAGCGGGATAAGTGCCCGTTTTCTAATTTCTCCGTCTATGATAATCTCATTATTTTCATTTTCCAGTACTTCTGCAAGATTTTTAAGATTATTCATAGCCATCCAAGGGCAAGCAGCACAAGCCCGGCAAGTCATTTCAGGATCTCCTGTTGTCGGTGCAGCGATAAATTTTTTATGCGGAGAAGCTTGCTGCATTTTGTGAAATATACCGCTATCAGTGGCTACAATAAACTCTTGGTTTGGCAGTTCGATACTTGCTTTCAGAAGTTGCGACGTAGATCCAACAAAATCAGCTAATGTAATTACCTCGGGAGGTGACTCAGGATGCACTAGAATAGCAGCATTGGGATGCTTCTTATGTAATTCTTTTAAAGCTTCAGCGTTGAATTCTTCGTGTACTATACACAACGCTTGCCAAATGATCATATCAGCACCGGTTTGCCGCTGAATATAGCTACCCAAGTATCGATCAGGTGCCCATAATATTTTTTGACCTTGAAAAGCTAGATGATTGACAACATCTACAGCAATACTTGATGTTACCACCCAATCAGCGAGTGCCTTAATGGCGGCAGAAGTATTAGCATAAACAACAACAGTACGATCAGGATGTTGTTTACAAAATTCTTCGAAATCTTTAGGATCGCAACCTTCATCTAGCGAACATGTGGCCTGTAAATCTGGCATGAATACTCGTTTTTCTGGATTTAGAATTTTCGCGGTTTCACCCATGAATCTTACCCCGACAATGATTAAAGTATTTGCAGGATGTTTAGCGCCGAATTTAGCCATATCCAAAGAATCTGCTACACAACCACCGGTTTCTTCTGCTAATTTCTGAATCTCAGCGTCAACATAAAAATGTGCAATGATAACCGCATCTTTCTCTTTTAACAGACGCTTAATTTTGTCGCGATAGTGTTTCTTTTCTTCGGCATTTAATTCTAATTTGGGTGTTTTAGGCCAACTTGCATCAATACGATCTCGAAATGCCTTTTCATCAAACATGTTACAATCTCCTCACATAGCTAATTTAGAAATATAATTTTAGACTTCTATTTTCATATTGTATATCCTTTCATAAATATGGCTGGGATGGTGGTTTTAGCTCATAACGAGCAGAATTTCACGAATAATCTTTGCAGCAAATGCTGTACACGCTTTGGTAAAATCTAGATCAGGGATAAATTCCACAATATCTGCGCCGATTATATTCGCTTTTTTAGCCTGTAATGCTTTTAGTACCATTAATAAGTCGTTAAAAGAAGCGCCACCTGCCTCAGGAGTTCCTGTCGCAGGGAAATAAGCTGGATCAAAAAAATCCACATCTAAGGACAGGTATATTTTTTCACCCGTTTCAATAACATTCCCCAATTCGCTAAGATTCTGCAGTGGAGTTATCCTTGAATCATTATTTATTTTTTGGTATTCTGCTTTGGTACAAGAACGAACTCCAAGTTGAGTTAATTTTTTCAGGTTATTTTTCAAACATAAGTTCATAACGCAAGCATGGCTAAATTCACTATCTGAATATGTTTCTCTAAGATCAGCATGAGCATCGAGTTGTAGTACGGTAAAATCACCATATATCTCTCGAGCTGCAAGATACAATGGGAAAGTCACTAAATGTTCTCCGCCTATAGCAAGTAATTTTCTGCCATCCTTAATTAAATTAAGGGCAACTTTGTTGATTTTTTTTACAGCTGTTGCTGGATCACCAATCATAATTTCCATATCACCAGCATCAAAGAAATTTATTTCATCAAGATCTTTCTCTAAATGAAAGGAAAAACTTTCAATAGTTTCCTGTGAATAAATTCGTATTTCTCGAGAAGCAAAACGCGAACCCGATCTAAAAGATGCGGTGCTATCGTATGGAAAGCCTGCAAGGATTATATTTGCCTTATCAGGATCGTTCAAAGAAGCTATAAATCTTCCCGTAGATAGTTGTTTCATGATTTAGTTTATTTATTATTAACTATGTTTTGTAAAAAATTAGGTTTCGCTAAAGCAGCACTGTGTATGGCAGGATTGTAATATTTACAGAGTTTACTGGTTGTCTCACTTTTATTTTTATCAAAATCTTTCAGTGAATAGTGGTCAGAAGCGAATGTCATCGTCCATAGGCCAGGCAGATAAAGTGGAATCATTGCTATGTAAGTTTCTACGTGGTTGAAGATTTTGCACATACTATTAGTCATATCCCTTAGAGTATCCGCATAAAACCAAGGAGACTCTGACTGACATGTCATTATGCCATTTGTTTTAAGAGCTTTTTTAACTGATCGGTAGTAGACTTCTTGAAAGAGTACAGTTCCTGGACCAATCGGATCAGTTGAGTCAGTGATTATAAGATCAAAATAGTTTTCGTAGTTTTTTATAAACTTTGCCCCATCTTCGAAGACTAACTTTACTCGTGGATCACTTAATTTTTGTGCAGTTATAGGCAAATACTGCTGACAAAGTCGAACAACTTGCTCGTCAATCTCGCAGAGTATTACTTCTTTTACTGTATCATGTTTTAATATTTCTCTAACTGCTCCGCCATCACCTCCGCCGATCACCAATACTGTTTCGGGATTTTCATGAACACATAGTGGCATATGAACGATCATTTCATGATAAACAAATTCGTCTTTTTCAGATAACATGATTATGTTGTCAAGCGTGAGTAACTTGCCAAAAAATTCAGTTTTATAAAATGATATTTTTTGAAACTTAGACTGCTGTTCAAAAATCTTTTTTTTGATTTTTAAACCCAGAGAAGCCTTATTTTCGCAATTTTCAACGAACCACATCTTATTGTTTCCAAAATAAAACAGTGCCTGCAAAGGTTGTTGCTATATTATTAACTATGGTTTCGACTCCCTTGCTTTTTACGACGAAATTCTTGATATTACGAATTTCCATTGCTTCCTCAGCCATTTGTTTTACTTTTATTTCAGTAATTGATAATGATGCAATATCTGAATGTTCCATTATGACTCCAGCTAAGGAATCATCTTCAGGTATTGCTATCGCGACAGCAGAACTGATGATTTCTCCTGGATGAGAAGAAGTTATAGTAGCATAAGCAATTGGTACTAAAGATCCTTTAGGTATCGCGAAAAGATCTGTCTCATGGCAATTAGGTGGCACGATACTAGTTGCTCTGATAAGGTTGACATTACCGATACCAGCGGCGAGTAATGCGCCGTCGAAAGAGGTTAGGGCACTTTTACCGTCGCTGCTACCAGCGCATAAGAAATATACATTGGGAATAAGCTGATTCATCGTTTATCGGAATAACCTCTTTCTAATTCTCGAGTTAACTCGCTATTTGCTCTTAATGCTTTTTTGAGATAAGTAAGACCTTTTTGAGGATCACAAGTATTACCACAGGTAAAGAAATCTACTGCAGCATAATTATATTCAGGCCAGGTATGTATAGAAAGATGTGATTCAGCGATAATAACAGCCCCACTTACTCCTTGAGGATTAAAATGGTGGAATACTTCACCGACGATCGTAGCCCCGGTTTTTTTGGCTGCGGTCAACATATATTGTTTGATACGATTGGTATCATCTAAGATTGCTTTATCGCAGCCATAGTATTCTATTATTAATTGAGAACCTAATTTTTTCATTCATAAGATCCCCCATTTAATGATTTTATTGTGTCAAATCTTGCGTGGCAAATATTACATGATGTTTAACCATCAAAGCAAGAAATTGTTAATTTGCTCAGCAACTTTAATCTTATGCTATATTGTTCCCTACACCTCAAACATCTGTTTTTCCAGAGCAACAAGTTTGTGATAATCCTCTAATATAACTTCTTCGTTTTTATGCAGTAGATATACAAAGCCAGGGCAGGTATATAAATCTACTGTTCTCTTAAGCTGATCACCGACTTGCACACGAAGCTCTAAATTGTAGAATGATTTAAGTTGTTTGATCTTATCTATAAGTTTTATAGATTTTATTTTTCCTTGATCAGATGAGAAAAGAAATTTTAATAGCAAATGATTTTTAAATTCATACGGTTTAGTTATTTCTTGTAAAAAATACTCGGAATCTATATAGCTGTCTATAGTTAGGTCAACCTGACTTCTACCACACCCTTTAGCAATATAATTCTGATCAATGCTACCCATGGTTCTAGCACCACATTCAATAACGACTGGCCCTTCATCTTCTAACATCACTTGGGTGTGGGAAGCTCCGTATCTTATTTCTAATGCATCTAATACTTTAAAAACATAATTAACTAATTCCTTACTACATTCTGAAAAGGGCAACAGTTTTATATAATCATAGGCAACACTAGTATTATGTACAATCAGCCTTTTACACAGCCATACATCGGCAATGTAATGCTGACCATTAAAGCTTACCGCATCTACCTCGTATTGTTCATCGTGAAGGTAACTTTGTGCTAAGACCGCCTCATTTTTATCAAGTAAACATGTTTGAGTATTAATTATGCTGTTAAAAGCAACCTTGATTTCATGTTCTGAATGACAGAAACATACTTGCTCATTACCAGCGCTTTTTAATGGTTTTATTACAACTGGCCATTTATTTAATTTTCTAGCCCAGGCTAAGATTTCTTCTGCTTTATCTGATTGAATATGCTGTACGGTCTTTAATCCCGCTTTTTTTAATGTTTCAATCATAACAAATTTGTCACGGCGTGCAGCACTCAACCGAGTGCCATTGGAAAGTAAACCCATTTTTTCACTCAATTGGTCAGCAAGTTCCACACCAGTTTCATTTCCCGGAATGACACACAGAATGTTATATTTTTGCAACTGGGAAAGAGTTTCATCTATATTCCCTAAAAAAATAAATTCTTCTAAATAATCTTCTTTACGAAAACCAGATATTAATACTTCAGGAACCTTAGCTCGACTTTGCATGTGGATGCATGAGTAACCACGTGCTTTAAGTTTAGGTGGGAAGAATCTACCATTGCTATAACCGTCGACAATGAGTACTACTTTATTTTCCATGGAAACATGGCTCCTCATTAATAATAGAAGGGTTTTTCTGATTATCTATTATAGACTTTTTATTTGAAATTTCGAATCTACTTTTTTAGGTTAGTAATTCACATTTTGACGCTGTTATTCCTGTGAACAGATGGTTAAAGCCATTTTTTACGGTAGAATGCCTCAAAAGAGACTCAACTCAACAGGCGACTTAAGTCGCCTGTTGAAGGTTATTTTTACTCTTCGTCACATTAATTGTAAAACAGAGTTTTAATTTACAGCAATTCTAATTTTGACCAATTTTAAGTGCTATTTC
>CAYFQQ010000209.1:0-1798 GCA_964345265.1 uncultured Coxiellaceae bacterium | reverse complement strand
CGTGGTAAAAAAGAAAGTCCACCTACGATATTCCAGTTTTTGTATATCCAGTCGACTACATCAATCCATTCGTTTTCACCAACTAGTATAGTTACTGATGGATTATGTTCGGTAAAGTTCAGAGTTACTTTAAACTCGTTTCCATCATTGCTAGTTTGCACTACTAAGTTTAATGGCATATCTTCTGGATCGGTAGGATCTCGTCCTTTATACGCAGGTGCTTTACTTATCAGCATATTTCCTTTCGCGTCTAAATGCTTTTCGCTCCTTTCCAGCTTATCAATATCCTTACCCCATGTAGTTAACGCTTCCTCTAATTTGTCATATTCTACAAGGCTTAAATCTTCCACCGCCGACTGCAGCCTCACTGTTTCACGGCCTGCCAAGTCATGTAGAGTTATTGTAGACACTCCGCGCTCTTTGTTGGACGACCATACTTGACCCGATTTCGCATAACACTGAAACACTGGCCAACCAGGAGCATCCCCCGGTCCCTCATAAGTATTCTCGCCGAAGACATTATAGAACAGCGCTTGAGTGTAACGACTATCCACCTGACCATCTTAGTTCCTTTGCTTTTCGTCCCCGTCAATTTAAAATAATTACACTGCAGTCAGGTAAAGTTAAGCTGTAATGTATCCTCCATAAACTCCCAGTTTTTCCAGGCTCCTTAACATTTGTAGCATCAACCAGTTTCATACATATTGCTTGGCTATTATCTGTCTTATCAATAAAAACACCTTTGTCCTTGAGCAATAATTGGCACAGTTCTTTGAACCAGTGTTCTGAAAGTTTCAAACGTTTTAATAATGCAACATCTGATATATCTGCTATATTTAAAGCTTTTGCCTTCACTACAGTTTCTCGTAGTGAATATCCTCGAGCTATATGTATCATTAGGGTTCGCATTAAATTGTCTTCAGATGTAAAACTCCTAAATTTACGAACCATAGCGCCAGTTTCTTTTGCCAATTCCCTCCAGTTGGGAGGAAATAACGACAATAAAACATGCCAGTTTTCGTCTAATATCGATATATTCTTCATATCTACGCTATCCGTTATTTATACAAAATGGCTATAGTTTACATGATCAAGCTTTATAAGCAAATCTTTAGGTTAGCGCTTATGCGGTCAAGCCGCGGGAAGACGCAAAGAGCGCGGGAAGACAAAAAAAGCCGCAGAAAAACGAAAAAAGTCAAGGAATGACGAAGTAAATTACGGATGGATTATTTTCGGTTTTTAAAACGGAATATCGTCGTCTTCATTTGATTGCGTTTCCGTATCTGTTTCAGTTTCTGTTGAAACAGCTGATGTAGCAGATTCAGAAACTTCTTTTGTAGCTTGTTGTTGCCCTACTCCGCTACTACCTGCACTACGACTATCCAGCATATGCATTTCACTGGCGATGATTTCTGTAGTGAATCGATCGATACCATTTTTATCCTGCCATTTGCGTGTACGTAACGTTCCTTCAACGTAAATCTTAGAACCTTTGCGTAGATATTCACCTACAATTTCCGCTAATCTGTTGAAAAATACTAATCGATGCCATTCAGTACGATCCTGTAATTCTCCACTTTGTTTATCTCGCCAGGTTTCGCTAGTCGCTAAAGATAAATTAGCTACTGCACTACCACTTGGAGTGTAACGAATTTCGGGGTCATTGCCTAAATTTCCGATTAAAATAACTTTATTGACGCCTCTAGCCATTTGATTTTCTCCTAATATTATTTTTCCCAACAATTTATTATTGTAACTATGGAAAACGTAAAGGTCACGAGAAAGTTTGAAAATTTAT
>CAYFQQ010000208.1:0-1788 GCA_964345265.1 uncultured Coxiellaceae bacterium | reverse complement strand
GATGCTGTCATTCTCGCGAATGCGAGAATCCATTTAATTTGGGGCTCTTTGGATACCCGCCTTCGCGGGTATGACGTGAAATAGCACTTAAAATTGGTCAAAATTAGAATTGCTGATATAGCACCATGTTGAAGCGTAAGGTTAGAATCTCTTAAATTCGATACAGAATAATTATGATTGACACTCATTTTACACTCTGATCTTTATTAGAATCACGATGAGAACATTTATATCTTTAGGTGCGTTTACACCTACTCTTACTTGACTACCTTTAATACCCACAATGGTAATAATAATATCGTCATCTATTATAATGCTTTCTCCTGCTCTTCTCGTTAATATCAACATTAGTTTGTCCTCTATATACATCTACGGTAATTTGATGGTTTGATGCTAAGTATTGGTAATACCATCCATAAAAAACACTTACTTCTGGTAATAGTTAAATTAGATTCTATGAAAGATCGGATATAGGTAAATTCCTCTCTGGCAGTATTAATACAAATGCTAGAAAAGCCATATTGTAACAGTGTCTCTATTGCAAAATTCTGCCGTAATATCTCGACATCAATTGATAAAACATCTGTATTAAGAGAACGCTCATAAAACTTACTTTTTAACCAAAATCCATTTGTGATTAATTTATGAACAGTTCCTTTTTTATAATTCAGCATCTTTCTCCTCATTTTCCCGCGAGGACAATTAGCCAACGTTTCCATTTTATTGTATTATTATAAATGAGGCTTTGTCCTACTTATTCACGATCAGATCTCATTTTGGGGCCAGTAAAAGTTACCGCTTTTCTGGCTCTTTATATTCAGCATTATAAATTTCCTAATACTATTATCTAGTAGGGATATTCCCTATACTTCTCGTTAATTATTTTTAAAAATTTTTCTTTTATGTATAATGTTTCATATTCTTTATTTGAGATAACTTTTGCTTTTTAAAGAGTCAACATCGATGCCTGTTTTAATGAGATCATTTAAAGGTAAATCTATTTTATCATTTGTCCGTTCTGGTAACCACGCTCATGCCGGCGAAGAAGAAGCTATCATTAGAGTTTTTCATGGTATTGAGAAAAACCCTGCGAGACAAATCCTTGATGTTGGCAGTGGTAGGGGCGGAACAGCTAAATTTATTCAAGATCATAGTTGGGGTGTCGTCACTGGAATTGATATTGAACCCGAATCAGTTGAATTTGCTAGCAAAATCTACCCTGATATCAGGTTTTATTGCTCCGATGTTGTTGACATTGACAAAATACTGCTAGAAAAATTTGATTTAATTTGTATGTTTAATGCTTTTTATGAGTTTTCAGATCAAGAAGCTGCGTTACGTGCTTTGCGGAAGGTCTCACATGATAAAACTACATTAATTATATTTGATTATATTGATTTAAGTGCGGGTAATAGCTCTCTCATCGTTCGCAATGATCGAACAAGAACAACTAGCCCCATTGAACTATCGAATTTTAATGAAATTTCTTTAAAAACAGGATGGTTCAAAGAAACTTGCGAAGACCTTTGTGAAGAATATAAAATATGGTATCAAACATTACTAGAAAAAATAGAAAAAAACAAAGATAGAATCATAGAGAACTTTGGTAAGGATGGTTATCGTAGCGCACAAAAAAGATACTCTGATTTATTACGAGCTGTCAATGAAGGTGAAATTTCTGGTGGCATTATTAAATCAAGATCAATTCCACTTGAGCCAACCCCGGAATTAGGATCAAAACTATAATCTTTTTTTGTTAAAAAAATAATTAAATAACCACATAATCCT
>CAYFQQ010000207.1:0-5447 GCA_964345265.1 uncultured Coxiellaceae bacterium | reverse complement strand
TTAAAATAACTTTATTGACGCCTCTAGCCATTTGATTTTCTCCTAATATTATTTTTCCCAACAATTTATTATTGTAACTATGGAAAACGTAAAGGTCACGAGAAAGTTTGAAAATTTATCCTTCTTCGCAGAAAAACCACGGGTTTACCCGTGAAGCTACACAATATCCTCTTCGTTATTAATATTAAAAAACTTATTTTCGTTTTTATAGTGAATAACCTTTGCATTTAATTTATTCCAGACATTAAGCACTTTTCTTTCACCTTCATTGATAATATTAGAAATAGCGTTTAATTTATCAGTGGAAATCGCAACGCACAAGGGATGTATGTGTTCATTGGTTTTAACGTATGTGATGTTAGTATTAAAAGCGTTTTTTAAAATTAGTAACTCTTTGCCAGTAATATTTGGTAAGTCACAAGGAACAAAAATAACCGCATTATATTTTTTAAAGTGAGCTAGAGTTGCCTCAATACCTGCTAATGGTCCAATATTTTTTTTACAATCTGAAATAACTGGTTTGTGATATTGTTTATATGAGTCTTGATCGTTTGATGAAATGATAATATCACTAATGCCAGCAAAGTCGAATGCTTCAATTAAGTTTTCAATAATAGTTTTGCTGTAAATTTTAATATTGCCTTTAGCTATACCATTTAAGCGTTTAGCATTACCACCTGCTAGTATTGCACCTGCTATTTTCATATGTAATTACCTATGCTATTTACGTTATATCCGTAGCCATTTCTCGTCATACCCGCGAAGGTGGGTATCCAGGGATTATAGTGATGGAACAGGCATGCCTGTTTCGTACTGGATTCTCGCCTTCGCGAGAATGACAGCATCAAAATGCGAATTGCTGGTTATCATGATATATAATTGGCGATACATAATTTCTGATATTATAATTGCTAATTAATTACAATAGTAAAATTTTTAAAGATTTATTTATGAGTTGGTTTAAAAAATTATTACCATCAAAAGCAAAGGCAGCTGAAAAGAAAGGAGTTCCTGAAGGAGTGTGGACTAAATGTCCTGCTTGCAGTGCCACTTTATATTGGGCCGAATTGACGCGTAATCTTAGTGTATGTCCTAAATGTAATCACCATATGCGAATTAGCGCTAGAAAACGTTTAAATCAGTTTTTGGATGCAGAAGGGCGGGAAGAAATAGCATCAGATATTGAACCAATAGATAGGTTGAAATTCCGTGATAGCAGAAAATATAAGGATCGATTATTAACTGCTCAGAAGAAAACCGGTGAAAAATCCGCTCTTTTGGTTATGCGAGGTACTTTGCATGGTTTGCCTATTGTGGCGGCTGCATTTGATTTTACTTTTGTTGGTGGTTCCATGGGAGCGGCGGTGGGTGAACGATTTGTGCAAGCAGTTGAAACTTGTTTGAAGTGGCGTATTCCTTTGGTCTGCTTTAGTTCGAGTGGTGGGGCTCGAATGCAAGAAGGCTTGATTTCATTGATGCAGATGGCAAAAACTAGTGCGGCATTAACAAAACTATCTGAGCAAGGTATTCCATTTATTTCTGTGTTAGCTGATCCCACTACTGGCGGAGTATCTGCTAGTCTGGCTTCGTTGGGTGATGTGATCATGGCTGAACCAAATGCCGTTATTGGATTTGCAGGACGCCGTGTTATTGAACAAACAGTGCGGCAACAGCTTCCTGAAGATTTTCAGCGTAGTGAGTTTTTATTTGAACACGGTGCAATTGATATGATTGTCGATCGTAGGCAAATGCGTAGCACGGTTGCCAAAATTTTAGCTAAATTGACCGATCAACCTTCTCCTAATGTATAAAAATCTTGACGATTGGCTGTGTTTCATAGAACAGCGCTATATTTGCCAGATTGATCTCAGTTTGGAAAGGATTCGAAAAGTCGCTGATAGGCTTAAGGTAACCTCGTTTTCATGTCCTGTTGTTATTGTCTCTGGTACCAATGGTAAAGGATCCTGTGTTGCTTATTTGGAATCTATTTTATCAGCAGATGGTTATAAAGTTGGCAGTTATACTTCGCCGCATCTACTGCGTTTTAATGAACGTATTCATACTAATGGTGAAGAGATTGATGACCAGAGTCTGTGTGACGCATTTGCTGTGGTTGATGGAGTTTGTGAAGATACTCGACTAACCTATTTTGAATTTATTACTCTTGCTGCTTTATATATATTTAAGTTAAAGTCTTTGGATATTTTATTATTGGAAGTGGGTTTGGGAGGACGACTCGACGCTGTCAATATAGTTAACGCTGATATAGCGGTTATTACTACTATTGCAATTGATCATACTGAGTATTTAGGTAATAATCGTGAACTAATTGGTTATGAAAAAGCCGGAATAATGCGTGATAATAAACCAGTTGTTTGTGGAGATTCTAAGCTTCCAGAGAGCGTAATAAAACATGCTGAAATTTTAAAAGCCCCTTGGTATTGTTTAGGTCGGGAATTCGGTTATTCGATGACAGATAACCAAGGATGGCAATGGTATAGTAAGGATATGAAGTTGTGTGATTTACCATTACCTAATCTTTCTCTTCGAAGTGCAGCAACTTCAATGATGGTAGTTTCTTTGTTGCAATCTTATTTCTCGATTAGCAAGAAAGCTATTGTTGATGGTCTGAAAACAGTTTTTTTACCGGGAAGATTCCAACGTCTCTCATGTGAGAGGGAGGTAATTTTAGATGTGGCACATAATCCCGAAGCATCTGCTTTTTTAGCTACAGAGCTTGCAAGTTTACCTTGTGAAGGGCGTACTTTGGCAGTGTTAGGAATGTTGAAAGACAAAGATGTTTTGGGTGCCTTGCGACCGCTGCTACCTCAAGTAAGTGCATGGTATCTTGGAGATTTGAATGTTCCGCGTGGCGCAACAGCAAAGCGTTTGATGAAATATTTAAAAGATTTGGGTCAGCAACAATGTTATGTTTACGAGACTGTATTACAAGCGTACAATCAAGCAGTTGCGAATTGTACAAAAAAAGATAGAATATTAGTTCTTGGGTCTTTTTATACGGTTGCGGAAGTTTTAAAAGAGGGGATCAATTATGGATACACATGTTAAGCACAGAATAATCGGTGTTGTTGTTCTGGTAATTTTGGTGGCGTTGTTAATTCCTTTGTTTTTTACGGGTTCTAAAAAAGGCGTTAGTAAAGCAGGATTATCTGCGAATATTCCTAGTCCTCCTTCACCACCTATTATTCGCAAGGCTGATTGGCAGAAATTATATGCCCAGAAACAGAAGCAGCGAGTTATTACAGCTGGTACACCACAAGTTATTCATAAAGTTGTCAAACAGCAAAAATTGGCTACTAAGAAAAATGAATACTGGATAGTTCAATTAGCAAGTTTCACTGATCATGCTAATGCTGATAAGTTAATGAAGAAGTTAATATATAAAGGATTTGTAGCACATGTTGGAAAAGAAAAGACTGACCAAGGTCATATGTATCATGTTTTTATTGGTCCTAAAATGAGCCGAGAAAAAGCAGAAAGTTTACTTGAAAAATTACAAAAAACTTTCAATTTAAAAGGTTTAATAACTAGGTATAAAATATGACACAAAGTACATTACATGTTTTAAATTGGGCAGACTATGTCATCATAGCTATTATTGGCATTTCTATTTTAATCAGTTTAATTCGTGGGTTTATACGAGAGATTCTATCATTAGTTGTATGGATCATCGCCTTTTTTGTAGCATTTAAATTTTGTGGCAAATTGGCTGATGTATTTATTCCTTACACACAGAATTCGTCGCTTAGAATAGCTATTAGTTTTGCTATTCTATTTTTGATCGTATTAATTTTGGGAGGCTTAATTAGTTATTTAATTGCTGCTGTGGTGACTAAGGTAAAATTAAGCTTACTAGATAGAACATTAGGAATGGTTTTTGGATTTGTAAGAGGGATATTGCTGATTGCGTTATTGTTACTATTAATTTCAATAAGTTCTGTAAAGCCAGGCTCATGGTGGACCGAATCATATCTAATTCCTCACTTTCATGGAATGGTAAATTGGATGCAGGGTTTTTTACCAGATGAATTAAACAAGATTTCCAATGTAGCAGCTAAAGTGATTTCTCAGCAGACCTCATCTTGACAGTAAACATGAGGTCTTTGCATGATCAATATTTAGGAATTATGGGGATTCAAGTTTGGCGTAGCAGCAACCCTAAAGTTACTCCTGAAAGGGATGAGGAAGTAATTACTAAGAAAATTTGGGCTGAATTAGAAAGCCAAGTTTCCAATTGTACTTTATGTGATTTACATAAAACTCGTAAAAATGTTGTATTCGGTCTTGGTAGCAAAAATGCTGATATACTAATAGTTGGTGAGGCTCCAGGAGCAACTGAAGATGCACAGGGTAAGCCTTTTGTAGGCAGGGCAGGTTTATTATTAGATGCTATGTTAGCTTCGATTGATTTGCATCGTGATGATGTTTTTATTACTAATATTTTGAAGTGTCGTCCACCTAATAATCGCGATCCTTTGCCGCGTGAAGTTAAACTGTGTACACCATATTTACAACGACAAATTGCCTTAATAAAGCCTAAAATAATAGTGGCTGTAGGACGTATCGCCGCACATTTTCTATTGAATACCAATCAGTCTCTTGGTAAATTACGTGGTAGGGTTTATTCATATGGTGAACATAAAATTCCTCTGCTAGTTACTTATCATCCGGCATATTTGTTACGTTCCCCTCGTGAGAAAGCTAAAGCCTATGAGGATTTATTAAGAATTCAAGAAATCTTATAAGGTAACTGTATATTTATGTATAAAATTCGGATTAAATTAAAAAGTTTCAGTGCAGCGCATAGGCTACGCAATTATCATGCTGATAAGTGTAGCAACCTTCATGGCCATAATTATGATATATCTGTTACTCTCGGTGCAGAACAATTAAATAAATTCGGTTTTGTAATGGATTTTAGACGAGTAAAAGAGTTGTGTAATGACTGGGTTGAAAGACATTGGGATCATGCTGTTATTGTAGATGAAAATGATAGAACTCTTCTGGATTTTTTACAAAAAGATAAGCAAAAATTTTTTTTATTGCAAAATAAACACCTGACCAGTGTGGAAAATCTTGCTAAATATGCTTTTACCCAACTAACTGAAATTATCGAGCAAGAAGATAAACGAATAAAATTACTACAAGTGGAAATATCTGAAACTGAAAAATGTATAGCAATATATGAAAAATAGTGATGACTATCTTTTAGTCAGTGAACAATTTTATAGCATTCAGGGAGAAGGAATGTATTGTGGTGTTCCTGCAGTTTTTTTAAGACTATCCGGATGTAATTTAAATTGCGCAGGCTTTTCTAAAGGGTGTGACACTAAGCATTTGTGGACTATTGTTGAAAAACATTCTTTTAGGCAAATTATTAAAAGATGGCAAAAAAATGGCTGGCTAAAAAAATTGCGAGACGGAGC
>CAYFQQ010000206.1:0-2469 GCA_964345265.1 uncultured Coxiellaceae bacterium | reverse complement strand
AAACAACATTTGTTAGAGATTTATTATCAAGAATACCGAAAAAAAATTATCTTCTTAAACAGGCGACTAAATTCATTTTTTTCCGAAGCTATTAGAATACAAAGAACAATTGCATCATTTGAGCGTTGGAATGAGATATTAAACATAAAAATCAATCGCAATCACACAGCCTCTCATAGTTTAATCACTGCAATTGAGATTCAGTCTCTATTAACGTATGAGAAAAAAGCATTTTTTAGGAGATACTTTGCTGAACAACAAGCACATAACGTTATTCAAAGTTTGAATGATTTCGTAACTTGTAAAGCAAATGTTAATAAAAACATATTGGATCTTCGGACAGATTTAATTGCAAAGAAAAATCTTTTGCGTAGTGAAATTCAAACAAAAGAAACCAAATTGAAAGAACATCAATCCTATATACAAAGCATTTTATCAACATTCGCTTTAGCAGTAACACAGCACCCAGAGTACCAACTAGGTAGTGTATCTACAGGGTTTTTAGATGCATTGCTTACCAGCTCTGAATTGCCTATTTTATGTGAACAATTACCAGAACAATTACGAAATCGTTTGGGATATGCAGTCGGTTTAAGTTTTTTAACTACTAGCCTATTATTTTCCCGACTCATCGGTTATTCCTATCAAATGATAGCAACACTTAACAGAATACCACTATCACAAATCAATATGCTATTTCAAGCAGGTCAAGCTTGTGATTATGTATCTCAGCATATTGGCTTTCCTATATTAAATGTTGTCGACAAACTAACTCCAAGCCAACTTAATGGACTATTGGAATGGGTAAAAAATTTCATTCGGTATGATGAACTTGGAGTAATAGAAAAGGAGACTCTTATTCAATGGATAACAGGATTAGGAATAGTTCTCATCATGACAGGTGGACAAAGTGTTGTCCCTTCTATTTTAGGCTATACAGTAGCTACAGGATGCAGAGAGGCAGCAGGTAAACTAACAGAAAAAATTGCACGAAAATGTGGCCTAAATCAACAAGCCACCATATTTGCCCAGGTTTGCGCCCATATAGGTGCTTATTCTTTTGCTTACCCATATGGATTTAAATTGGGTCAATGGCTCACTAGACCAAAACCCAGTGGATTATCGGATGCAGAAGCGTTAAAGATATTTGGTTTACATGCACATGCTAATGAAAAAGAAATAAAAGCTAAATACAAAGAATTAGCATTAAAGTATCATCCAGATAAGTGTAATGAGGAATGCGATAATGGAGAAAAAATGGCAGAAATTTATAATGCATATGAAGTTTTGACAAAAAAAATGCAATAACGTACTCTACTAAAAATTATTTTCAACATTAACGGAAAAGGAGAATATGATATGTTTCGATCATGTGAAAATATCCTTACGATACAAAATCCAGAACTTTCTCAAAACTCTGAGTCATCAGGTTATAACTGGAAAACACTAACAAAAGCGGGATTGGTTTTTGTAACAACAACTGGCGCGTTTTTAACCTTGAAGGCTACTGGATCGTTTAGTTTGATTTCATCTTTGTTACAAGGTTCTAATACAAAATCTAATGAAGATGAAGTTGCTCTCGCCCAAAAATCCAAAACAGTTTTCAAGGAATTTCCAATAACTCAGCATACTCGAAAATTGATGGGATTAAGCTCTAGTTCAAGTGCTAACGAAGCACCGATTCTAATTAACAATAACTTATCCATCGAAAAAGGTGGTACAAAGATATTTAATCCAGAAAGCTTAAGTGCAACTGATGCAGACAGCAGTGATGCAGAACTCCTATTCACAGTGAGTAATCTACAACACGGTGAATTTCAGTTTGTTAATGGGACGGTAACTACTGAGTTTACACAGCAACAAATTATCGACAGCGAAATTCAATTTGTGCATGATAGCAGTAATATCGCACCAATGTATCAGGTTAGTGTAAGTGATGGATGGTTAACTACAAATTCTGTAATCGTTACTGTCACTTTCAGTTGTTGCATGCCAATCGGACCTGAATTTCAGGTTAATACTTATACAATGGGAGACCAAAGTTTCCCTTCAGTATCAAGATTAAATGATGGAAAATTTGTGATAACCTGGAGAGGGCAAGATGGAGATAGTAATGGTATCCGTGGACAAATATTTAATATTAATGGTACTAAATTTCTTTCAGAATTCCAGGTAAATACATATACGACAGATATGCAAAGGCACTCTTCTGTGGCAGGATTAATCGATAACAAGTTCGTGATAACATGGGACAGTTATGGTCAAGATGGAGATGGTTACGGTATTTACGCTCAAATGTTTGATGCTGATGGTACGAAGTATTCTTCGGAATTTCGAGTAAATACGTATACGCTAAATCACCAAGATTGTCCTTCTATAGCAGGATTAAGTAGTGGTGAGTTTGTAGTGACATGGCATAGTCTTCACCAAGATGGCAATAATTATGGTATTTATGGCCAGTTATTTAAT
>CAYFQQ010000205.1:0-2438 GCA_964345265.1 uncultured Coxiellaceae bacterium | reverse complement strand
AGGATAATAAAAAATCTAAAGAGAAAAGCTAAATTATTTGGCCTAGACTTGATTGAAATGCAGCAGACGACAACATGAAAAATCAACAACTTAGCGTGAAGTTAGTTGAAAGAATCCAGTAACAAGGATGTTTATTACACTGCGCAGCGTGAACACTGGATCCCGCGGTCAAGCCGCGGGATGACAACGGGAAGCAATTTGAATTACTAGCTCAAAGTTAAGTCTAGTGCAAAGATGATCGCATCTTCACGCTTATTTTTAAGTGGATAATATGCTTTTCTTACACCTAATTCATTAAAACCTGCTTTGTGGTAGAGACTGATTGCAGCTTTATTAGAGCATCTTACTTCTAAAAATACCATATCAGTGTTATGGTTTTTAATATATTGCAAAGCTTCTTGTAATAATTTAAATCCATAGCCTTTATTCTGTTGCTCCAGTTTAATACATAGATTGAGAATTTCGCATTCAGCTGTTTGTAATGAAAAAACTATAAATCCAATAATCTCACTGTTCTTTAATAATGCTCGACAAATATGACCATGTTGCAAGCTATCTTTAAAATTGCGTTCTGACCAAGGAGTAAGCTGTGTAACACGTTCGATATGCAAAATAACAGGCAAATCAGACTTATTGAAAGGACGTATAAACAATGACTTATGCACAGGGGAATCTTGTATCTCATTAATTTTTGATAAATTTGTCATAAAGTATTATTATAAAATATAACTTATTGAATAATAATGTATTTTTGTAAGTTGTTGATTTGATGTAAAATCATTTTGTTTAGTTAATACGATATTTCAATGGATTAATTTAGCATTTATTCACAGAGTTATCCACAAGGCAATGTTGATTAACTGTAGTATCACGCCAGCAAAAATTGCTGCTAACAGATCGTCAGCAACAATGCCAAATCCGCCATCAACATTTTCATTTATCCAACTAATCGGCCATGGTTTCCAGATATCGAATACTCGAAATAGCACAAAGCCAGTTATAACCCATGCCCAACCGATCGGTGCTGCGGTCATTGTTAGCAAATAACCGACAATTTCATCCCAGACCACGCTAGGAGGATCATGTATTCCCATATCACGTGCAGCTACGTCACATAACCAGAAACCTATTATTGTCATTATTGCTAGAATTATGAGGTAATAGGGTATGAATAAGTTGCGTAACAGCAGATATATAGGTATTGCGACTATAGTACCACAAGTACCAGGCATTATTGGTGATAGTCCGCTACCGAAACCTAATGCAAAAAAGTGAATTAGTTTTTTCATGTTTGATTCCAACTATGTTCGTATCCTGTTTGCTTTAAGGCAAAGGGATTACCTTGCTGATCTTGGATACGTAATCCGGTTTGCTGTTCGATAATTCCTACACGAGTGATGGAAAATTTATCTTCAATCGCTTTTAATTGTGCACGTTTCTTAGGTGAAACAGTGAAACACAGTTCGTAGTCATCGCCTGCAGACAATGCTAGTTTCTGAGCTGCTTTTTTGCTCATGGCTTTTACAAGCTTAGTGGATAATGGTAGATTGTCAATATAAATTGTTGCACCAACTTTACTTAGTTCAAGAATGTGGCCCAAATCAGCTGCAAGGCCGTCGGATATATCAATAGCTGCATTCGCGATATTATGCAATGCCAAACCCTCTCGTATCCTTGGTATTGGATGATTTAATTTTTTTAAGAAATATTCATCAGGTAATTTCAATGCTGCTCCGGCATCACCTAAGGTTCCAGTAACATAAATTAAATCACCAGGTTTTGCTCCACTCCGGTACAAGGCCTTATTTTTAGGAATAAAACCGAAAACATGAGCAGTGATCGATAGTGGTCCTCGCGTAGTATCGCCACCTATTAATTGCATGTTATATAGTTTTAATAAAGAAAAGAATCCGTCGCAGAATTGCCTGATCCATGATTCGTTAGCTTCAGGTAGAGTTATTGCTAAAGTTGCCCAAGTGGGTTCAGCTCCCATAGCTGCTAGGTCGCTTAGATTAACAGCTAAAGCTTTGTAGCCAATGTCATATGGAGAAGTGTTTTTGGGGAAATGAACTCCAGAGACGAGACTGTCAGTGGAAACAGCAACATCGTGATTATGCGGAAATCGCAATAAAGCCGCATCATCACCAATTCCGCAAATTACATCCTTGCGTTTACCTGATCGTTTCCTTAGAAAATTATTTATTAGTTCGAATTCCTTCATTATGTTTTTGATTTTTTGATTTTTTTACTACATTGTCTAAAATGCCGTTGATAAACTTAAATCCTTTTTCGGCACCAAAAACTTTAGCTGCTTCTAAAGCTTCATTAATGATTACTTTATAAGGAACGTCTGGCCGATAAACGAGTTCGTAAATGGCAATGCGTAAAATTGCTAATTCTACAGGATTGATTTCTTTGATTGGCCGATCTAAGAATGG
>CAYFQQ010000204.1:0-4394 GCA_964345265.1 uncultured Coxiellaceae bacterium | reverse complement strand
ATTCTATTAACTGTGTTTTTAAATTCTAAAAACTCCTTATCATTGTAATTTTGAACTAATCTAGGCATCATGAAAGCAAATATACCCGTATATGCAAAAACTGGAATAACATTTAACAGAGAAGAAAAATAGGAATAAACACCAACAGTTTCATAATCTGTATAAAACTTCAGAAAAAAACGCCCTAAATACATAATAGCCTGGATACTCATCGTAGCAATAAACAATACAGTTGCTCTTCGTGCGCATTTTCTCAACCAAAGCCAATTAACTTTTTTATGTAAAACTTTTCGCCAATTTAACTTTCTAAACATTATCACCACCAAAAAAACCGCACACAATACACCGATTAACCAACCTGAAAAAACAAATACCAAGGACATATGATGTGTTGTTAATTGACTAATTACTATAACCACATATACCCATAAACCACCACGTAAAAAAAGAACGATATTAGCCTCTAACTGTCTTGAAAAAGTCACCAGTAATCTATCCCCTTCCTGCGCCAAATGTTCTAATATTAAAATACTATAAAACCACGGAGCATATTTCCAAGGTAAAATATGGATAAAAAAAATTAATAAAAGTAGCGGAAAAATAAAACAATATACAAATCCATGAAAAACGAATTGATCCCTGATTAAATAGACACGCTCATCATACTTTGTTGCTAATATTTCACGTGTATTTACTGAATAAAAATCATAGCCGATAATATAGACTGCCCATGCAACCGAGGCAGTTACCAGTCCATAAACGCCCAATTCACTAGGAGTTATATAACGTGACAAAAAAATTATTAATATAAATTTGCTAATTAGAGTAACAGAACGTAAACAAATACAATATAAATTTTTCATGTATAAAATTATAATTTAGGAACTACTTGTGAAATAAAATGACAAAAACCAGCAAAGACACTTTCAATATTATCTGGTAATTTACATCGAGAATCAAATCTTACATCACCTACAATTCCAGGATATGAATTAGCTATTATTCGAGAAATACCGTCAATTGCTCTTTTTTTTCTTTCTTTATCAGACGGCACTTGGGCTGTCAAAATCCTGTAGATTCCATCAAATTTTTCACTAAAAATCTCTAATTTATTACAAAAAGCTAAATTCGAAAAAAATGCCTCCCCTAACAACAATGATTTAACACCTAATATACCGGCCTCCAAGCACGCGGTGCCTGTTACCGAAACAACTAAATCCGCAAACTTAATGAGACTTATACTATCTGCATAAGGATCGACTAAGTAAACACCAGGAATTTTTGCACATTCTTTATAAAAAGAAATAGATTTCGTACCTAAAAAATTTGAATGTTCCTTAATTAACAAATTATGAGTAATAGGTATTGACCGAGCCAAAACCTTAATAAGTTCTAATTGATTTGAATAATAACTGCCACGCACATCTATCGACGCTTCTGGTTGAACATGCAATGGAAACAACACATATGGTTTATCCTGATAAGCATCATTATCAAAATTACTTATATATTTTTTTACCCATTTATATCGCACAACACTATTAATTCTCTCTTTTATCAAATAAAAAATAGGAGGATACGTTTCATCACCGATATTGTATTGAATAGTACTTAGATGCCAAAAAAAACGTATAAAAAATCTCAATTTCAGTTTAGGAGCTTTATTATTGATGGCAAAATAATCTGGTTTCTTTGACTTATTGCATACACCTTTATAGATAGCTTCCGCAAGCACAATATGTTCATTTTTAATTTCGTTATCGGTAACAAACCCTTCTGCTAAATGCCCCTCAAAAAAAGCAAAACGATCATAAGGAATGCGAACAGAATCAACGGAAAACACTTTTATTCCGCTCTTACAACAGATTTGCGTAATAAGTAATTCAACTGCCCAAGTAACCTCTTGAAATACAATTTCAATTTTCTTTGATTTAAAAAAAGAACCAATTTTACACTGGCAAACTGATAAATATCTTAATGCATACTGATAAGGTTTTAATTTCAAAAGACGATCCATCATAATTAAATCTTTTATTGACCATTTATTAATCTTCTCCAAATCAAATAGCATATCAAGATCGGCATCAGATAATTGATTATTATTAGACCAGTCTTTAAAATAATCAGCTATCACCAAAATGTTCTCTCGATCCACTCCTTGTCGCACCAACCATTTAGCCCATAGCTTTCCGGGAGATATCCAAAAAACATTATGACCGACTTTTGCCAAATTATCTGCGATTTCCTTAAAAAATACGGTTTTATAGTGACTAACAGTAAATAAAATATTCATAATTAAAGTAAAATAAAACTCACATTTTTATTCAATCATTTCCCAAATTAGTGCCATTCCCCGTGCAATATCCTTTTTAACTCTCTTACCCAACAAAAAATCATAATATTTAACAGGTAATCCGCAACCGGGACGAATAGGTCTCATATTATCCTCGGTTATCCTCTCTCCTTTCTTTATATCTTTAACAAAATAAAGGGATCTTCTAAATGTCATAGACCTCACTTCATCTTCTACGTTACCATAAATAATTTTTCCTAATCCCTGAAAAGCTCGTTTAGTTTCCTCCACTAACATCTTCATCTCATATGGTTCTAATGAAAAAGCAGCATCAACTCCACCATCCTCTCGGCTTAAAGTTAAATGTTTTTCAATAACCGTTGCTCCCAATGCTACACTTGCAACAGCAACTCCAATCCCTAATGTGTGATCCGATAAACCGACATGACAATTAAACATCTCTCTCATATGTGGAATGGTTAAAATATTGGCATTTTTCGGAGATGCTGGATAGGAACTGGTACATTTTAATAATACTAAATCATTACAACCTGCTTTTCGTATGGTATTAACTGTTTCTTCCAAATCACTTAAACTTGCCATTCCAGTGGAGATAATCACCGGCTTCCCAGTACTAGCTACTTTACGTAACAAACGTGTATCAGTATTTTCAAACGAAGCTATTTTATAACAAGGGGCGCCTAAATCTTCCAAAAAATCCACTGCGGTATTATCAAAAGGCGTACTAAAACAAATGAGTCCTGATTTTTTACAACGTTCGAATATTGGTTGATGCCATTCCCAAGGAGTATGAGCCTCTTTATACAATTCATATAAAGATTTGCCGTACCATAAGCTGTTGCGATCATCAATAAAAAATTCTCTTTCCTTTAGATCAATAGTCATGGTATCTGCTGTATATGTTTGTAATTTAACAGCGTCAACACCAGCATTAGCTGCGGCATCAACAAGAGCTAAAGCTCTATCTAATGACTGATTATGATTGCCTGACAATTCCGCAACAACAAAAGGAGAACAGTTTAGACCGATAATTCGACTTTCTATTTTTATATTATTAATCATTTACTAATTCTTTCTTAAAAAGAACCTTATCTAAATGGAAACCTGCTTTTATAAAAGCTATCTTTGATGGTTCATTATCTGGAACGACAGACGCAATAATATATTTAATATCAGGCAAATACTTATGCAACCGATCATTCCCAATCTTCAATAAACTTGTTCCATAACCACACCCATAATTACCCGGCACTAAATATACAGAGACTTCTGCACAATCTTTTGCTATTTCATAACGAATTACTCCCACAGCATTATTATCTACCTCACCAATCAGCATAACTTCATGATCATTATTAATAATATTATTAAACCATTTAACATGAGTATCAAAATCAATTAATTCATTATTGAATGAATAACATCTATTTTCTGGTGCATTGCGCCATTTAAACACATTAGTACAATCAGCGTCCGTCGCCCTTCTGATTTTAATATTATGTGGAAATATACTCTGCACAACACGGTTTACGCCCATACCATCAATTAAAGACAAATTACGTTTTGCTATAAAGCGCACTAAACTAGGACATGAGATCAAACCAACTAATAATTGATGAAGAACCGAAGCAATTACTGCATCATTACTTTCTATAGTCAATATATAACCACTAGCAGCCATATTTTGCGTAATAGCTATCTGATTATCTGCAATGGGAATAACAATAGTTGGCAATCCCAAACAACATCGCTCCCAAGTTGCCGTTCCCCCTGCTCCAATAGCCAAATCTGCTTCTATCATTAATTCTGCCATATTATCAACTTGATAGTGGAAATTAAAGTTGGGCAATTTACCATAATATTCTTCAAGATAAGTCTTCTTTGAATTTGCTACACCTACCACAACGTCTGTTATAATATCTTCTCTATTAAGAAGTCTTACCGCCTCGATCGCAACTTCAGTTAAATTATTCGAATCAGAACCACCAAAAAATATTAAAATTCTATTAATTTGACCATCATGGACTCTTAATTTCGCTCTTTGTTGTACAAATTCATCGCGTAATAAGGCAAATTTTGG
>CAYFQQ010000203.1:0-2484 GCA_964345265.1 uncultured Coxiellaceae bacterium | reverse complement strand
TGCATTGCCAAAAAATTCACCCGCTATGTAACAATTTGAATCTAAAGTTTTTCCGTAACCGGCAAAAATATTAACATTACCGCCATATTCTGAAGGAGTAAGAGTATCAGAACCTTGTCCATAAAAATTTATTCCATCAAATATTGTAATATTACTAGAATTTTCAATTTCAGCTCTAGAAGCAACTATACCTGCACCACCTCCCGCATAAAATCCATCAAAATGAGAAGTTGTTGGTGGTGCTCCAAATGTACCTTCCGCAAAAGCCGGAATAGATAATATAAGGCTTGTTAAAAGCAATATATGTTTTTTCATTTTGATAATCCTCCATTTTATTATTATCGTTACTTGATATTAATAACATATTATATTTATTTCAAGGTTTTCTGCTTTAGCAAAATCAATTAAAGTTTTCGGTAGTGTTGCGAAAAGTGTATTACAAGTAAATATCCTATAGTTGTTTTGCTTGGCAATGGGTCTCTTTTATAAAAAAAACTAATAAAAGACTTACAGTAAAACCAATTGGCATAATCCACATGGCTCGTTGAAAATCGTGTAAGGAATAAATAGGGACATTATTTACTATCAGATGATCCCAATGTAATTCCATTAACCAACCAAATAAAGGCTGGCATATAAAGCCACTTGCCATAAGCAATAAAGAAGATATGCTCAAAGCAGAACTGGTTAGTAATGGAGAATTAAGTTCAGCAATAATAGGATAACCTATTACCTGAGTGCTAGTGATAATACCCAACAACAAAAATAAGAACGCTAATGCAAAAGCAGATAAATGTAGAAGATAAATAATTAATAGAATAATAACTAAAGATAGCATTGCTCCTACTATCATTGGCAAAATACGTAATCTTATCCGATCAGATATCCAACCTATCAAAGGAGAACCAATCAACAATCCTATAAAAAGCATAGAATCTATATCTGCTGCTTGAATGTTAGTTACTTTATCTATTTGTGTTAAATATGTACTACCCCATAATGCTCCTAGTAAATAAAAAGGCAAACACATTAAAGTTACATATAGACCTGCAAACCAATTATATTTGTTAAATATAACTGTTCGTATTTGATAGAAGAGATTAATGCGTGTATTACGTGTTTTATCAGATTTATACGCAGATGGGTAATCTTGAATAATATAATAACTAAATAGTAAAAATATTATAACTATAAATCCAAAAATCATCATGGACATACGCCATCCTAAGATCGAGCTTAATATTTCCATTGGCGTTTGTGCCACAATCCCTCCTAGCATGCCCATTGTAACAATACAACCGGTAACAAATGCCATTTGTTTTGGCGAAAACCAACGAGAAGCTAAACGCATAGCACCAAGAAATGCAAAGGCAGCACTAGTACCTAAAATAAATCTACTGATACATGCCGTTAATAAATGAGTTGAATTAGCTAAAGCAAATATGCTTACGATAGACAATAACATGGACAAAGATAGTAATTTTTTTGTTGAAATTCGATCTAGCAATAATCCTGCAACAAATAACATTAAGAAATTTCCATAAAAATACATAGCCGATAAAGTCCCTAATTGTTCTGCATTAATAGAAAAATCTCGCATCAATGTCGTAGCTATTGGATTCAGCATATTCATTTGCAAATAAGTATAGAAAAATAGTAATGCCCCGCTTAAAACCACTATCCATCTATGAATATTCCCATATTTTGTGGGCTCATTCATGACATATTTTTTGCGCAAATAATATGAAGTTGTGGATTAATTTTTTCGACCCATGGTTTTTGTTTTGCTGGCAATAAGCATCTTATATCTTTCTCTGTTATATTAAACTGAAAGTTATATTTCTTAAGCAGTACTTTAATTCTCTCTACTTTACCCTTTTCAATTTCTTGTTGTGATGAGTGGATTTCTACTAACATTTTCCGAATAAGTTGTAATTTATTTCCTAATTCTTCCAACACTTGTAATTCAGCACCTTCTATATCGAGTTTTAAAAAATCGACATCCGAGTTAATAAAATTAGATAATCTTGCTGCTTTTACTTTTATCCTATCTGTGTAGCCTCTATTTCCCCACGTTTCGATTATTGAGTTTCCTAAAGAATTAGGATGATCTCCATAAAATTCACCAAAAAAGTCCGTTTTACCATCTTGATCAGAAAGCGCTACATTTATTAAAGTGATATCTTTTAATCTATTAACACTAATATTTTTCTGAAGGATAACATAGGCATTAGGGTCAGGCTCAAAACAGATGATTTTGGCAAAAGGAAATTTCTTCTTAAAGAATATTGTTGTCATACCTATATTACTGCCGCAATCAATAATTAAAGGTATTTTTTTATCAGACTCAAAATCACAGGCATTTTCAATAAAAACTTCATTATACAATTCTTTAAAATTTGCTTCGTTGGCATAGAATACTAAATATTCACCAATATGACCTTCTTCTAAACACAAATCATATTCATATGCCTCTATGAGACT
>CAYFQQ010000202.1:0-7242 GCA_964345265.1 uncultured Coxiellaceae bacterium | reverse complement strand
AGACCCTAAATCCATATTAACCATCCTGTTATCCTTGAGATTTCTCTGCGCAAATGCGCTGATAAATCTCCTCACGATGCACCGAAATTTCTTTCGGAGCATCAATTCCTATCCTAACTTGGTTTCCTTTGATGCTAATCTTTGTTACTGTAATCTCAGCATCATTGCCGATCATGATAGATTCACCTGTACGTCTGGTTAAAATTAGCATTTTTATTTGTTGGCCGTATAAAAGTCCTTATAATTTTCCATTTATGGAAAACTATATATGGTAAAAATGGTGTTTGTCAACTATTTTTTGCTTTTTCTTGAAAAAATCTTCCATAAAGTGAAAAATAGCTATATAAGGTATATAATTTCGTTATTCAAAGATAAATTAATTTTTTTAAAAATGGGAATAGATTTACGTAATAACTTAATAACTCTGATGGAAGAATGTAAGATTTCTTTGGTGGAACTCCATAAGAATACAGGGGTACCAATAACTACAATTCAAAGAATGCGAGCGGATGTTAACGCAAACCCAACAATTTCTTCTTTACAACCGATTGCTGACTTCTTCAGAATTACAGTAGATCAATTAATTGGTAGTCAACCACTACCAACAGGCAGAGAGCAAGGATCATTTGTAAAGCAACAAAAAGGCTGGACAGATGTGCCGATCATAACATGGGCCGAGGTCATACAATGGCCCGATAATAAATTAACAAGGAATTTTGTGACGATTTCCATAGATGTGGAAATATCAAATGACTCCTTTGCTTTAATAATACAAGATACACTTATAGATTTTTTTAAGGATTCTGCAATCATAGTGGATCCAGAAACTTCTTATTTTGATACAAGCTATGTAATTGCGTACAAAAAAGGTGCTAGAGAAGCAACTTTGAAACAGATTAAGTTCTATGATGAAAATATATATTTAAAACCTCTTTCCGATGAGTTTAAAACAACTATGTTGGATGATTCATATAAAATAGTGGGTACAGTAAAGCAAGTCAGGAGAGATTTCAAATTTGAATATAAAAATGAGTTGAGTGGAGGAATTGTTGCTTGTTAAATACAAAACCGCTGAAATTAAATTCGAGGTTTATAATTGTCATATCGATGCTTTTTATTACTGCCGCTTTAGCAGCAGATGCAGTATCTTATAAATTTACAAAAATAGGATTCCTAATTGAACCAGGCCCATCCATACTTTACCCGTTAACTTATACTTTGGGCGATATCGTTACAGAAGTTTACGGATATTCAACAGCGAGGAAACTAATTTGGTTAGGATTATTATGTGAAGTACTGTATGCTCTTTCTATAGAATTCGTAATAAACTTACCCTCACCATCAGGTTTTTTATATCAACATGAGTATTATGACATTTTTCATCCTATACTTTGGTTTGTCTTTTCTGGAATAATAGGAGATATAGTCAGTAATTTTCTAAATATTTATATTATAGCCAAACTAAAAATACTAATGAGAGGAAAAAATTTCTGGTTACGTAGTATTGGGTCAACAGCGGCCGGAGAACTAGCTTTAAATATTATTATATGTTTTATGGCATTTTCTGGTACTTATTCTTTTAGTAAGGTTTTGAATATAACGATGTCAGCATATTTGCTTGAAATAGTTTATGCAGGGATATTTGTTTTTCCTGCTTGGTTATTTATAATTATCTTAAAGCGACACGAAAGAATAGACGCTTATGATTATAAAACCAATTTTAATCCATTTATTCTCAAATAACGGAGGTAAAAATTATGAAAATAGGCATTATGGGTGCTATGATGGAAGAGGTTTCTTTATTAAAAGATAATATGAGTATCTCATCAATAGAGACTATTGGAAACCGAGAATATTATTTAGGTAAGTTGTATAATGTTGATACGGTCTTGGTTTTCTCCCGTTGGGGGAAAGTAGCATCTTCTAGCACAGCAACAACACTTATTAATACGTTCAAAGTAAATTTTATAATCTTTACTGGTGTTGCGGGAGCGAGTTCACAACATTTAAATGTGGGAGATATTATTGTCGTTAATGATGCATATCAGTATGATATGGATGCACGACCACATTTTCAAAAAAATGAAATACCGCTTACTGGTAAAACTTTCTTTCAACCTAGTGCCAAATCAGTTTCTAATACAGAACATGCTGCTAAAAATTTTGTACAAAAAGACTTTCAGATGGTTATTTCTGAACAATTAATATCAGATTTTTCTCTTGATCCAAAAGTATATATCGGCCTTGTTGCTAGTGGTGACAGATTTATAGGTGATAATCAAAGTATAAAAGAAATTAAGGACGATAATCCATATGTTTTGGCTGTAGAAATGGAGGGTGCGGCAGTAGCTCAGGTGTGTTTTGAACATGATATTGATTTCACCATTATTAGAACAGTTTCAGATAAAGCAGATCATAATGCAGCAATTGATACGGTTAAATTTTTTACTCAAGTAGCAAAATATTATTCACAAGGTATCGTGAAAAATTTGTATGAGATTATTAATATCGATTGTGTTCCTCATGTAACACTTAAACCATTTTATTAATACAGAAAATAATTTCATGCTTATAAAGCAAGATAATATTAAGAATAGCTGGATATTACTTGTCTTTTTGTTTGGTCAATGATACGACAGACTCGATATCCTTATCACTTAATTTCATAAGAAAATCCCTATTTTCTTTTATTTCTTCTGTAGTTAATTTTTTGTAATATTCTTTATCATTTTTTTTACATAAAAAAATACAAAGCGGAGCGCCATATCTCTTATTGAAATCTATGGATATGAGTTTATAAATACAATTTTCTTTATTTGTTTGATTGACTTTTTTGCTTTTTTCTACTGCTTTTTTTATAGTAAATTGGTCTTCTGGTGAAAAATTATTTAGAATTTTTGGATCTGTAGATAATTCTTGTGCTGTCATCCTAAAGCATAAATATTTTCCTACAAATTGGATTTTAAAAATTGTTTCTCCTGTTTTTTTTGAAACGTTTTCATCAATCAATTTGAATGTATCAATACCTTTCCTTAGAAAAATAGATTTGTATTCTTTAAGTAACCATTTTAGATATTCTTTGATAGGAGCTATATTTATAATCTTTCCCATTTTAAATTCTCGATAGTTACTATTATATCCTATTATTCATTGACTAGTCATATTAACGTTTTAGCTCAATATGTTGTGCTCAAATTTAGTCTTGGAAAATGTAATTGATAAAAAGAATGTTCGATAGATTCAGGCGCATGATTGTTTTATATGTTTCGCTTATCTAATTTGTCAAAGTCAAATAAGGCCGGAGAGAATTCCATAGTTTTAGTAAATTTACTATTCTCCCCAGGCTTGCCGCGGGTCATTTAAAGAAAAATTTGGAAACCGAGGGTTTCAAGTGTAAACTATAGGTGCAATGGATGTAAATGTCGCTACTGATGGTGAGAGGGTAATTGGGAGATTGTAGAAAAATATATTAGGGATTAAGGCAAAGATCTAGAAACAGCAGATCGTGCCTCTTCTAAATACTCCGTGGCTTACCACGGGATGTTCATTCAAGAATTACTCAGAATGTAAATTATGGATGAGAAATTAATTGATATAAACTCAGTTATTATGGGGAGAGAATAATCATGAAAATAGGTATCATCGGCGCGTTAGATGAGGAAATAAATCTACTGAAAAAAGAGCTAAATACAGCAAAGGAGTGTAAAATTGCTGGACAAAATTTTATATCAGGAACGCTAAAGAACCATGATGTTATTATCCTAAGATGTGGAGTTGGAAAAGTCAATGCAGCAATTGGTACAACTCTTTTAAATCATTTATATCATCCTAAATTTATTATAAATGTAGGTTCAGCTGGAGGTATCAGTTCATCGCTTAATATAGGTGATATTATTATATCAACAGAGGTAAGTTATCATGATGTTGACCTAACTGCTTTCGGTTACGAATTCGGACAAGCATCCCAGATGCCGAAAAGTTATAAACCTGATTCCAAACTAGTTAAGATGGCTAAAAATTGTGCAAAATATATGAAAGATCAAAAAGTATATATTGGTTTGGTAACATCTGGAGATTCTTTTATAAGTGGTTATAATCAAGTTTGTAATATAAAAGAAAAGTTTACGGAAGCCTGTGCTGCTGAAATGGAAGCATGTGCAATTGCTCATGTTTGCTATCTATTTGATACTCCATTTCTCATTATTCGCTCGATATCAGATGTGATATATCATGACAATAATAAAAAAACATATGAAGAATCTTTGCCTCTGGTAGCAAAAAGATTAAAAGAATTAGTATTGTGTATCTTGCAAGAATTAAAATAGTGTTGTTACTTTTAAATTAAAATACAGTTAGCCATCGATCATAGGAGTTTAACATGCTTCTTGCTACTATTTTGGCGCCTTCTAAATTATGACTATTTGCTCTCCCACATTGAATTTTGTTAGTGGCAGGAATCTTTTTAGCACTGATTATGTCTAATAATGTGGTTTTCAAAGCATCAGCAACTTCATTTAAAGAGTTTTTACCAAGTATGATCAAATAAAATCCTGTCTGACATCCCATGGGACTAAGATCTAAAACATTATTTAGATGATTTCTTATATAGTCAGCAAGTAAATGTTCTAAGGAATGCATCACTTTTATAGTTATAAATTCTTTGTTTGGTTGTTTGAAACGTAGGTCATACTTGTAAATTTTATCTCCTTTTCGGCTTGTAAAAACACTACACAAACGAATATATGGTGCTTTCACTTTGGTGTGATCTAAATTAAAACTATCAACATTCATTTTTATCACCTTTCAAAATAGCATAATAGGAATTAGGGCCCGCCTATATTAAACTACTTTAAACTAAATTAAAATTACTTGTATCGGGCCACCACATATTGCACTGAAAATTATGTTTAACGAGGAACTCGATTGGAGATTTCAAAGCCAAACTCCAATGAGGCCTATCACCATTATACCATAACAAATAACCTATCATTTTGATATTAAATGTATCTAAATCATCGAGCAATTCATCACGATGGTAATCGATAAACTCCTCCTGTAAAGTTCTGTTGAACCGTTCACAATGCGCATTCATTTTAGGTGTTCTTGGATAGGTATGCCAATGAATTTTGTATTGTTTTTTTAATTCGTCAGCAAAAGTTTTTTTAAATTCAGATCCACCATCGGTTAATATGTGATCTATTTTATACGGAAAGATTTTTATAACCAGCAGAAAGAATCGTTTAGCAGCTTCAGATGCATGACTAACTGTAGCCCAAGAAAAGCTAAAACGTGAATAAATATCTATGAAAGTAATAACATAACGTCTATACCCATCAATAAACTTTTCAATAGTATCAAATGCACCGCAATGACCAGGGTATTTAGCTTTAAAACCTTTAGGTTTGTGGATTCCAGATGCTTTTTTACGAATAATTTTCTCACCTTTTGCATTAATTCTAATTGGCGCAAATCTCATCTTATCCGGCGTATCTGCAATAATACGGCCAATAGTACGCGCACTTGGACAGGCCAATTTACTTTGTTCGCAAAAGCGTGATAGAAATGGATAGATCTTCTCTTTACTAAGATTCGGATGCTCTTTACGTAATCTTTTAATCCCATCAATTACTGCTCTAGACCAGTTCCTTTGCCGCAATCTCTTAGGTCTCCTTGATCTTTCATTCAAAGCACTAGGATTTCCATTTCCGTCCTTGAGCTGCTTCTTCCAATAAAATAATGTACGGCGTTTAACTTCATAAGCATCTATCGTTGCTTCTAAACCATATTTCTGCCAAAATTTGATGGCTTTATATTTTAATAAAGCTTTCTTACTTATCATAGCCAAGTACCTCCACGAGTACTTGGCTATTATAGAATCCTCTTATCTTATGCCCTATATGTTATATTGCATCGCACTTTCCTCTTTAACTTCAGAGCGCTCACATGCTCGCTTTTAACCGTTTTTGTTACTGTTATGCTTTCTATTACTTGTGAAGAAAAACGGTTTGCTTGTCTAAACTAGTCTTTCTACGCTTACCCTCTGTTAACTCTGCCCCCTCTGAAAAGTGCAATATGTTTCTAGCCTTATGCATTACTGATCATTTGTAATTTGTTCTTATTGTATCAGTAAATGTGATTAACTGCTTATGTTTTTTCAGAATTTAACGTGATATCTAAGTTAACCATTAACTTTCCAATGAAAAATTAACCATTTATCAGGAGTCACCTTAGGCCATACTCCTTTTAATCTTAAACCGTGAGCATTGTATTCTAAATTTGATCCATCAGTTTTAACTTTTGCATTCGGATCATAATGAAAATCATGGATGTAAAGATTTTTTATTATTGTTCCGCTTAAATCAATTTCGCCACTCATATGAAAATTATCTAAATAGCAGGTATTAATCGTAGTATGTTCAGACAAACTTTCTTTAGTTGAGACGTTAGAAAATGTGAGCTCTTTTATATTTGCTTTCGCTAAATCTAATTCATTTGTATAACAATTATTTATAGTTAATTTGTCTACATGTCCTCTGAAAAATTCAAGTTGATCGGTTTCTTTACAATTAGATATATTTAACTCTTTAATTTTAGCGCCTCCCAAGGAAAAAGTTTTCACGTTGCTGTCGTAAATACTAAATTTTTGAATGTCGGCTGCTGGTATATCTATATCTAATTTACCACCTTTAATATAAGCAGTATTTATAATGCTGCTTGGACATCCGACGGTATCTATGTAAACTCCGTCTAATTTAAGTTCATCGAGGTTAGCTGAATCAAGAGTTGAATCTTTTAGTTGTCCGTCTTGCATAACGAAAGTTGAGCCTTTTAAGTCAGAAAAATCTATGTTATTAAATTTACTATCTTTCATATTCAAATTGACTTCTGCTTGACGAAAATCTCCATCATTCATATCTGTTTTTTCAAAATCTATATTACTCGATGTAATTTGGTAGAAAGAACCAGTTTTAAAAGAGCAATCAATGAATTTGACATTGTTAAGCGTGGTGTAATCAAATAATACTTTATTGAATGCTACTTTTTTGAAGGTAACATTGATTAATTTCGAATGGCTAAAATCAATGTTTTCTAATGTCCCATTTACTATTTGAGTATTAATCAATTTACTATTTTGGATTTTTATTTCGCGCCATTGAGGTTTTTCTATCGTACTATCTTCAAATACGATCTTATTCAAGTTTTTCTTCTCAATATTTAAATCAAATAATTTTAAAGGACGAT
>CAYFQQ010000201.1:0-8189 GCA_964345265.1 uncultured Coxiellaceae bacterium | reverse complement strand
AAATTAAATGGATTCTCGCATTCGCGAGAATGACAGCATCAAAATGAGAATTGCTGGGAGATGGTATTTGGTGTAATAATAAAAATTCCTCACTTACTGTTTTAGGATAATACGACCATTATTGCTAGCTGCAAAACACTCAAAATTAGAATTTAAACTAATAGTGTGATCCTCTATGGCGAAATGTTCCCTAAATATTTGCGCGTAATCAATAACCCTCCTATTTAAATCTGTAAACCCTGGTTTGGTTGTTAAATCTACTAGCCATTTGATTAAATATAGCATAGCAAATCTTGCGTCTTGTGTACCATGCTTACTAACTGCTAGCCTTGGGAATAATTTTGTGTGCAATGCCGCGTAACAAGGTATAAGCTGAGCTATTTTTTCTACGCTGGCTAATATTTCTCCCGATTTTTCATCCCAAGTGTCTCTATCTTTAAGAGTTGTAAATGCCTCTACAAAGAGCGACCTAATGTTGTTTGGATTAAAGATTTTTACGGGCCTGAGTTTCTGTCCGGCTATTGATACTGTAACGGAATTGTACAAATCTAAATTACAAGTAAATTCTGGCAGTTTAGAACGATCGGCGTATATGGTGATACTGTATCTAGCAAAACCTAACTGGTTTTGTTTATCGTAATCTTCATAAATGCTTAATGAATCAGCAAATTCCAAACATACCGATTCATTTACAGCATTATATTCTATTTTGGTGGGTATTAAATTACTTATACCAGTAAGTTTATCACCAGCAGTTACCACATGTGATCTTATAACTTCATTCAGTTTTTGGCATATTAGTCTTGATGCTGCATGTGCAAAATTTAAGTCTCTTCCATCACCAAGAATATCTTCTCCAGCACCTTGAATTAGGGTTAACTTCACATAATCCCTTAAGTATTTATCGCTTATTCCAAGGGTTTGTAAACGTTCGTCAAAATCAGCTAACGTTTTTTCTCCTCCTTGTTTCTGCTCATTTGCTTTACGACTCTTTCCAAAGAACATTTGATCATAATTGCCTCGACTTACCTCTCCATACATCAGACTAAGAGATTTGGTAGCATCAACCCTATTTGCTTGGAAATCAGCATAATCAGCTAGCAATTCAATAAAACATGAGGAAGGTAGCTCAAACTCGGTTATTAACTTAGGACAACCTTTAATATCACAATCATTTATTCCTATATCTGAGTTAACCTTTTTAACCTTGCCATTTTGGGTTGTTAATTTCTCTATATTTGGGCATTTGATAACTTGTAATTTACGTAGATTAGGGGCGTCAATTTCAAACTTCTTGAGTTCTGGACAATCTTTTAAATATAGTTCAGTTAAATTAGGAAAGTTGAAACTACCCGTAGTTTTCCCAACTTTTATGAATTTGGGTAAATTTCGAATGTAAAGTATTTGTAAATTTGGATGTGATTTAGTCAGGTTTGATAAGATCTTATTTAGAGATAAATTCTGACATCCGTTTAAATACGGACTAATTGAATGTTTACCACCTTGTTGAGCTAAGCTCAATTCATCTATGATCGTTTGTGTCATGCTACTCCTTCTGATGTCAAGACATTGTAATGCTATTCTAAGTTTTTTGGTGACCTTTCTATTAGCTTGCTTAAGCTTTTCTTGGATAATTTGTTTTAATTCATCTACATATTCGTTTTCAGTTAATCTTAACTTTTTCGATAATTTCTCATCTTGGAGTAAATTTAAAGTGATATCGCCATTCGAATCATTTAAAATTTTATTTAAAACTATTAGCCTTCGATCTTCTAAGGATAATTGAGGAATATCGGCTTGATTGAAATATCTGCTAATCATTTGTATTAAATCAAGTTTAGTTCTGTCGCTAAGCTGAAGTACTTTATTAGCGAGATACATGTCAAAAATAAATTCTGGTAATTTAGAATGATCTTCATAAAGTTTGATGAAATATTGTGCTGTACCTATAGTTATTTGTTCTTGTGAATTTGGTCTATCGATATCAGCAACTATATCATCAGTGAAAGATAAGACAACGCATCTATTGTTTTGGTCATAAGTTATTCTTGTCTGAGGTTCATTACTGCTATTTCTAATAAGAATGGTGGCAAAATTAAATTGTTTTATCATTTCAAGTAATTTTGTTCTTATTCCACCAGGAACAGTAAGAGAAAAGTTAATCAACCTATCTTGACCAGCTATTTTTATTTCAACTGCCTGTTGAACTAGAGCAACAGCTATATAGTTTTGTAAATATTCGCTGGTTATACCCAGTTTGAATAAATATTGTTTAAATAGTTCTAATTTTTGACGCCCCACCGGAATTCGAAATTGAGACCAATGAGTTTGGGCATCATGATCTAAGCCTTCACTTATTTGCCTGCGAACTTCTGTACAAATGTCTTCAGGAAAGAAAAATCGAGTGTATGCTGATTCGTCTCTACCAATTTCTGATAAGAATAAATCTTGATTAACTACGGTTGAAAGATCATATTTAGTATCTTGTAATAAAGTATAATTTTCAACTAAATCTGGAAAAAGCGACTGTGGGAATCTTATGCTTGTTATTTTTTGTAATGGAGTACTCAATGTGTAAAAAGCACTTTCTAAAGCTTTGGGTTTATTAAGATATTGGACAATATTCCTACAGATTAAGGAATATTTCGACTTTATTCTATCTGGATATTCAATTGCTTCTAGAATAGTTGTGTATGTCTTTATATTAAAACTGTTAAGACATTTGTGGTGAAGATCATCTTGTAATTGATTTAACCATGGTGATGAGGTACTGGGGGTTTTTAATTTCTCCAAAGATTTTATTATTAGCGCTAAAACCAACAAATGTAAGGGAAGTCCCACATTTGTTATATCAAAAGTTGAATTTATGAATTCTTTTATTTCTCTACATATTTGTTGTCTTTTTGCTTTAAGCTGTTCATAATCACAATTATCTTCTAAAGTACATCTTGTTTCATAATCCTTTATATCCATAATCAATTTCTTAATGAAGTTGTCAATATTAAGTTTCAATTCAAGAATCTTATGAATGTTCGGTTTATTATCATACAAAATTACAGCTATCGCTTTAAATTGTAGAAGTATTTGTTCCAAAAGTGTTTCTATTCGCCTTTTAAGTCGGTAATGTTTTGTCAAACGTGTCATAAATATGTCATATATTCTCCTTTCTGTTTTATTATCAGTTGGTTTGTTAAATTTCTTTGTCAGGTCTTGGAAATCAGTAATCAATTTTTTAGATTCTTCATTTTCCTGTAAGTTAGGAATTTCCCTACTGATAGGATTAAGATTATTTAATATGTTTTTTTTAAGATGTACGATTATTGGGATTAAAGCTATATTGTGTTGATGTTTTATGACAAGGGCATTTAAAGCCTCAAAAAATAATGTTGCATTAGCATCATCTGTCTTTTCATAATTTAAATATCTTTTTATTTCTCTTAAATCATTTTCCAAAGTACAATTTTCTGTATATTCTAAACCTTTTAATGCATAGCACATGAGATTTATCCAGTGAGAAACTTTTTTGTAAAAAGGTGATGCATCTATTTTTGTCTGAGAATGTTTCATTTTAGTATTAAAAATTCTGTTAACTTTACGATTTTAAATCGACGATACATTTTTCTACTGTTGGACTATTTGGAGTACAACTATTTTTTGATGGTGAATGATAATGGAATTCTGAACGAGGCGGTATGCTCTGAGTTGTATACCATTGTTTTTCAGCCATAAAGATGTATCTACACACGAGAAGCGACCCCATTGGTGTATCACTAATATAAGCGCCGATGAATTTCATTTGACCTGGCTTGGGAAGATCATTGCAGTATATATGCCCATAGAATTGCGTATCGAGTTCAAATTTGTACCGATCTCTTTCGCCATAGTAATCAACAGTAGAATTCGGATGTGATTTACACCACTTGTGATCATAATAAAAATCACTGTCTGGTTTCGGGCATGTTAAGGTAAAAGCAGGTATGATGTCGCTTATATTCAATATGAAACTTCCTTCTGAAGTTTTTCCGGCTGAATTTTTTACAGTAATGGTAATTTTTTGTTGTGATACGGGCTTTTTTGCTGTACCTGTTAGGGTAACTTTGTCACCATTTCGGCTTAAATTGATTTTTAAACCATAGTTGTTTAAAGAAGCAGCTTTAATTTGTTGTAATTTTTCGGAACCAAAATCAATATAATTTGTTAAATCTTTATTTACTTCTTCATTTAGGTGAAAGCTTTGCTCCGGAATATGAATGACTGGATCGTCGTATAACATGTGAATTTTAAATTGCTGAGTGCTGCTACTCCATCGCCCATTTGGTGTTTTGAAATTCTTGGCATAGATTGTAACTTCAGCCTCTTTATCTTTGGTATTTGTTGGAGTTGGCTTGCTTGGTGTGCCGAAAATAGTTAAAGTCCCATTGTCTTGTCCGTTAGGGTCAGGAGTAAAGGTATATCCCAAATTTATAGCTCCTTCGCCGTCAGCTTTGAGTATTAAACTATTAAACTTTTGCATAGGATCTATGAATAAATATAATGCTTTAAATGATTTAGAGAAATTTTTCCCAAAAGTAACATATAAATCATTAACAACTGCATTAGGATTAGCAAACGGGTTGGTGCCAAGTGCCATTCTATATTCATTTTTTACTGCCAAGACTTGTGGCATATATACTGCCGGTTTAGCAGTCCAATCGGATAGGTCGTTAAAATTGTCTGTTAAATTTAAGTTATATCCGTGGGTAGCAGGATTGGTTTTATTTGCCCCGAAACGCAAATTTAGATTCACTCCAACACGTGTATCATTTTGTAAGCCATGATTACCAATAATTCGTTCACCATTTAGTCCTAATTCAAATCTAGTATCAGACATTGAATGTAGCAACCAATCAATTTCAGCCTGATAGTCTTGGTAAGCCGGGACTCTACTCGCTGACAGTTGTAATTTAAGTTGATCAGTGATTAGTTGTTGTAAGTTAATTGTGAAGTCAAGGCCGCTGTAACTATTGTCTTCACTAGGATATTTTTTGTTATAATTAAGATTATCGTAACTAAGTTGCAGGCCGAGTAGAGTTGTTTTAATTGGTAATAGATTTACCTGTAAACTGCCATGAGTATCAGTTGCTCCGGCAATATATCTAAAATCCTCATACAATTGATCATTTTGATCGAAATAATATACTGGCGATAAATCCTTACTTTGAGCTTTACTATAAAAGATGTTGAAAGCGATACTTTTTACGAAATTGTATGGCAATAGATATTCATAAGTTAAACCATACGCATTTTGCCCAACCCATTTATTTACTTCCCCGCTTAGAAAATCGAATGAAAGGTTCTGAGTTAAATATTCTGCAGATAATTTCAGTCGTTGTGTGAGAGATAAAAGGTAACCCAAAGTAGCGTTGAAACGTTGCATTTTTTTGCCGACCTCTACATCTAGAGACGTTGCTAAATGTGGATTTAGAAGTTGAGTAAATTTACCTTGGAGATAAGCGCCAAATTCTTTGCTATATTGCATACCAAACGATAAAGGACCGTATAGACCGAAATCTTGGCTAGATAAGTTGAGATATTGTTCTTCAGTGGCTTTGGTATCATCCAATAATGCTCCCATCAATAATGGGCACAACAGCGGTAACCATAAAAAACGTCGGTACTTCATTTTCAGCAATTCCTCTTGCTAAGGAAAAATCTTATATTGAAAGTTTATATTAAAACTTGATCTTGAGGCAATATATTTGGTAATTCAACGGGATATTGTCGATGTCTACCTGTTCCATAAGTTGTTTCTGTACCTTCTATTAATCTCGTTTCTTCTTCATTATCACTTCTACGAATCCACTTGGTAAATTTAGGTAGAACAACATAAATCCCAACTCCCAAAATAATAATAGCTGGTACAAGCAAGGAGACTAACTTTGCGTTAGTGTTGTAACTTTTTTCTGTAGCCATAGCGCGGGACATAACATCTAAACAAGCATGGTCAAGAAATCGATAGTCATGTTTTAATTGATTAAAGATTACAGGAACAATAAGCATGTATTTTTTGGCGTAATGATTCCCGATGATTAACTCGTAAAGTGCAAAGAATAAAAAACTGAAATTTAAGCCAGTTTGGGGTGTAATAGTTAAAAGAATGCTTTTGTAACTGTTTCTCCAAACTGTTTTTGCCGAAATAATATTTTGAATTTCATCGAGTGGTGGAAGATCATTGTTTTCTTCATCTGGTAGTTGCTCTATTGCTTCATCTATTATGCCGGGAATTTGCTGTTTACCTTGATTAATTAGAGTTATACTTTCTTCAGCAAAGTAGTTAATATTGTGCATACTAGTTTTTATATTTTGCTCGTTTGTTAATTTAACTTGACTTCCGATCGCTCTTTGGTATTCATCTATATTCTTAAAGGTTTGAGAAAAAACTCCCTCTAGACTAGAAGTAAGATTTTCTACAGTATCGGATTCAAGTTGACATGTTTTTCTTTCCTTTACGCTTTCATACAACATTTTTCGAACTTTTTGATATGCATCATATTTTTCGGATACGGTTACTATTATTAGAGTAGGTAAACAAACAGCACAGGCCCAACCAACAATCTCCCAGCTCCACCAATCATCCAATGAGAGTGTGCTTAAGGCTTCTCCCCAACTGGCTTTATGCATGTATTCGATTAAACATGGCTTAATTTCCTCGGCGTGTTCGTGAGTAATTCCATACCATTCGGGATTATTAGCTTTATTCCAGGTCAGAAGGAATTTAATTATAGTACCGATAAGGGTTGTTCCGAATGCTACGGTGTTGAGGGAAGTAAGCCATGTACTTACTTTTCTAGCAATTTTTCTCCACCAGTTATTTTTCGCCCCAAGCATATTAAAGTTTCCTCATTGAATAGAGCAACATGGAGAACATGTAAACTGGGTTTTCTCATTACCATTAATTTTAGCCTGAGGGTAATGAGAAATGAATTCACTGACTAAGTCCTTAACATTTTGTAAACTTTGGAAAACATGGGAATATAAAATGTAAAATTGTTTTTTATCTTCAAAATTAATATTATCAAAGCATATGTCTTTAAATTTTGTTCCTCTTTTAATTTGATTTATTATAATTTGATGTGGGTTTCTAAATCCAGTGTTAACATCAGTATAGTTAATCAAACTGTTTAGTTGGTAGATAATATTGTGCTTCTCTACAAAAGCTTCGAAGCAATCATAAATCAAACATTTTATTATTACTGCAATGCTATTCTGCATACTAGAAGTGTTAAAATAATTAAACCAATCATTTATATTTTTGATAATATTACTTAAATTCGCGTTTTTATAATACTGTGGCCAGGTTTGACCCCATTCAATTACCTTATTTGCAATTAATTCTAAAGATATTTTCAAAGATTCAGCTTGGGTATCAGTACTTTCTTCTAAAGTTTTTTTTGAAGATTCATATTCAAAATCGGTACTAGCTGCTTCTGAAGATTCTTCCAATGGTTCAAAGTCAAATTGGTTGCTTTTTTTACTCGACATGTTTGATAACACCAAAACCAAGGCCATCAATCGATATCGGGTGCTCTCACCGAGAATCATTATTAGATCACTTGTTATTGTCGGTCCTCGCCATTCTGGACGTGTCCCTGTACTGCTTGTGGTACTTAATGGCACTCTTTCCCATCCTGGTTTCGTCTCTATACTACTATCGCTAAGAGTGTCGCTATCATTTTCGTTAGGTATCTGTTTATATGAATTGGACTTATTGTGAGGCATCTGTTTGATTTTCTCGCTAATTTTGTTTATAAAAATAAGCTTCCGAGCAACCAGTTTCATTCATGGAAAAATTTAGAATAAGATAAAAAATCAAATGTGATTTTCATCCCAAGTCCTTAATTTAGTCTTATTAAAAATTAAAGTAAATAATAAATATATTACTTTAATTTATGATCTAATAGCAAGAAATTTGTTGATAAGAAAAAATATTGTGGCTATATAAATCTTCCTTCCCAGAGTTGTTCAAGGGAAATATGCCAAGGATGAATTTCTGTATGATCTGAAACCCCATGGTTTCTTTTCTAGATATACCGGCGTTGTTGAATAAATGTTCCGTCATTCCCGCGCAAGCGGGAATCTCAAATTAGTTATTGAATAATGTCGTAATATAAATCGCGCCATGAAAGATTCATTTTCTCAATTAATTGTAT
>CAYFQQ010000200.1:0-1546 GCA_964345265.1 uncultured Coxiellaceae bacterium | reverse complement strand
TACCAAACAAATATGATCTTTTTACATCCCTGTAGCCTGGATCCCGTCAATCCATGACGGGATGACAAAATTTAAATGCCAATGAAGTAGATTTAATTAACAAAATGAGAATTGCTGACCATCCTATCAGAGAATGGGTATCTTACGGTTTTTGCTGATATAATATGAAATGGCACTTAAAACTGCTCAAAATATAAAGCGCTAAGGTGAACAATTACTAACGAAATAACTGTAAAAAAATGAGCTAAACTTAGAACTAATGTTATCATTCTTATTTGTAAACCATGTTAAATGAAGTTAAACAACAGCAGCAAGAAATATTGGAAACGGAAAGATTAATATTAAGGCCATTTATATTACAAGATGCACAAAATGTCCAGCGATTAGCTGGTGATAAAGCTGTCGCTGATGGTACTTGTTATATTCCTCATCCATACGAAGATGGGATGGCTGAAAAATGGATTATCGAGCACCGTACTGCCTGCGAAAAAGGTGAACAGGCAATCTTTGCTATTATTTCAAAAGAAACTAATGATTTAATCGGTGCAGTTGGCCTTATGCTGAACAAAGAACAGCTCCAAGCAGAATTAGGATACTGGATTGGTAGGCCATTTTGGGGACACGGTTTTGCTACTGAGGCAGCACAAACAATTATCGAATATGGATTCAAAAAGTTTTGCTTATCAAGCATTTATGCTGACTGTTTTCAATGGAATGTTGCGTCAATAAAAGTAATCCAAAAAATTGGGATGAAGTGGAGAAAAAGTTTCAATAAATATGTCGAAAGAAGAAATGTAATTGAACACGTGAATCAATACCTGATAACACCCATAGACATATTTAGTAATATAACTCAATGAATATTAATAATCAGTTACAGAATATTCTACAAAAGTGTCCAAAAAAAGATTTAAATATCATCCATTCTGCTGTAAATCTTGCTGATCTATCCGGAACTGAACAATTAAATATTTACGGAGAATCTTGTTTAAATCAAGGTCTGTTCATGGCAGAAACTTTGAACACTTTACAAACTGATAATTACACTTTAGCTGCAGCTATTATTTACAGCACTGTACAATACACTGATCTTAATTCTGAAGACGTAGAAGAACATTTAGGTTGTGAAGTTAGTAGATTGATCAGACTTACTAAACAAATGGATAGCATTCCAGAATTATATCAAGCTGTTGCTCATTACAAACGGCATCATTCTAAAATAGACAATATTCGAAAAATGTTGTTAGCAATGATAAATGATGTACGTGCAGTATTAATCAAATTGTCTGAGCAAATCTACGTATTACGCAACATTAAAACATTTGATGAAAAACAAAAACAGCAAATTGCTCAGGAGACCATGGCAATTTATGCTCCTTTAGCTAATCGTCTTGGCATAGTCAAAATTAAATGGGAATTAGAAGATTTAGCTTTCCGTTATTTAGAACCGCAAAAGTACCAACAAATTTCAAGGGAGCTTAGACAACGCCGCATAGAGCGCGAACAAGATGTACACAACATTATTAACAAGTTAACAACAATATTA
>CAYFQQ010000199.1:0-1844 GCA_964345265.1 uncultured Coxiellaceae bacterium | reverse complement strand
CTTTTGTGTTGTGGGCTTCATCATTACATATACAAAGCGATTCAATATTATCGCTTATCACTTTCCAGTTATCAGTTTTTTCGTAAATCTGGTGTATATTGCCTAAAATGATTGTGCCTGCTCTGATACCAGTAGCGCTGGTAGTTGGCTTCATTATGTGTAAAGAAATCCTGTCTTTTAGATGCTCGTGAGTATTGGTGAAAAACGGAAAAACATCATAAATATAGGTTTCAGAGTTTTTATCAAATTCATCTACTAATCGTTCTCTAACAATTGTGTTGGGAGTTAGTATTAAAAATTTATACTGCTCGTGGACTATCATCATATAGGCAATCATTGCCCCGATAATTGTTGTTTTGCCACCACCCGTTACAATATTAGTCAGTAAATCTTTTTCGCCCAATATCTCAAAAGCATAAACACAACGATCAATTGCTTCTAACTGAACTTTGCGCCATTGCTTGTTGTTCCATAATTTAATGTCGGGCTTGAAATTATCCGAAGCCAAATTTTTCAGAAAAGCAATACCTTCATCAGAAATTCCCTGATAACCCGAGTTTCTCCACTCTCTAAAATTTTCCTCGTGTTGTTTGAAAAAGTAATGCATAAAACTACTTCAAAATAGCAACAATAATAGAAATTGTAACAGCTATTATAGACAAAGTAACTGAAATCCTGTTATAGATCGCTGTGCTTTGTTCAGTCAGGATTCTATCAACATAAGCTAACAAGCGAAATCCTTCATTAAAATGTGCCATTACTGCATTTTGTGCATTAAAATAATCGCCCATTATATTGCCGAGTTTCGGAGGTTTTTTGTATTCCTCTCCTAATGCCTGAAATAATAAATCAGGAGTGCTCCATTTATGGTATAAATTAATAAATTGAACCGATGTCTTTTTATGCTTTTCCTCTAATCCACTTATACTCTTCCGTAAAATGCTACTCCAAAAACCTACACGAAATTGCGAAGTTTCAATTGCTAACTCTCTAATTCTTTTTATACAAGGCAACAATTCATCTTTTGTAAATATGGCTATTGTGTCTCCCCCCTCTTTTGTTTGAAATGGTCCGTGTGCCATAGGTATTAAATTTTAATTATTTTTGAAAAAACCGTCTCACCTGCTAAATTGTCCTGCACTTTGCAAGCAATAGTAAATTGACCAGATTTTTTAAACTTATGTTTAGATTGCAAAATGGAGTTGAATATCTCACCCAGTTTTTTATCTTTTATTTTTTCGCGAGATAGAATATAATCTTTGTCTGCTGCAAAATGCCCTTCTTGGTAATCAAAATCCCATTGACAATTTACCAGCCACCCGTCTTCATTAGTAGAAAATGTGTCAATTGCCTCAAATTCGTATTCTAAATCTTTGAGTTTTTTAAGTTTTATATCGCCAATAACTGGTGGCTTTGAAAATCGTAAAAAGAATTCCGCCTCGCTTGCGTCAGGATAACGCTGCAAAATCCGAGACCTGAATTCTTTAGAGTCCAAAGGAATTAACTCTAATGTTAGAGGGAAATTATTTTGTTCAATATATTTTTCTAAAATCTTAATATATTTTGTTGTCTGGCGAGTAAATCGCCAGCCAATAATTTTGGCATTGACTAATTTATTTGGTTCAAGTTTGGTTTTTATCTCATCAAAAAATTTCTTTATTATTTTTCCGTCAATTGCTTCTTTAGGGTCAGAAGAACCAACTAAAATTGGTTCACTCTGCCCTGGTGGACGATAACCATCTGTAATACCTTCTGCTGTATTTTGACTTGCTCCATAGCAAGTTAAAACAAAATTCACAAAGTCCTCTTGTGGAAAATTTTCAAATTTCTCAATTGGATAAACT
>CAYFQQ010000198.1:0-1935 GCA_964345265.1 uncultured Coxiellaceae bacterium | reverse complement strand
TTTTGCAATTAATAAAATGAATCAACTTGGAATGCCTGCATATTAATTGCCATTGATATGAGATTCCCGCTTTCGCGGGAATGACGATCGTTATTAAGCTATTTATTCAACAACGCCACAATTTAAACATTTGAAAATATTTCCAGTATTTTTTATGAAAAACCGCTGACCCGATTAGTAGGTTAATTATATAATTTCTCTTCCCCAAAGCATATCTAAAAACTTCTTATATGGCAAGATTAAAACTTCATTTTCATCATTCAATATCAACTTCCGTGATCGTAGAACTAAACTTACAACACAAGTTTTCTTTGGCTTATATTCTTCTTGAAAAATTAACAATCCTTTAAGATCAGCTTTTCGAACATTATTGCTAATTTTGACCTCAATAGCGACTTCACCTTTCCCTAATATAAAATCTACTTCATAACCGGTTTTAGTCCTCCAAAAAGTGATACTAAAATCTAAATCATTCAATCCTCTATAAGCGATTAATTCCATCAGAATAAAATGCTCGAATGCTCTACCAGTTTCAGTGCCTTTTAATACTTTTAAATCTCGTTTCATTAATATATTAGCAACACCAACATCAAATAAATAAAATTTAGGTGTCGCATGAATAGCTTCTCTTTTAGCTCTCTTAGTGTACGGAAATATAAAATAACCTAGTAATGTATCAACTAAAATAGAATAATATTCTTTAACGGTCTTAGCATCTATGTAACAATCTCGTGCTATATTAGAAAAATTCACTAACTCACCATTACTAAAAGCTAAAGTATCTAAAAACCTTGCAAAAGCTGGTAAATTACGCACTAGACCCTCAGCTTTAATCTCTTCTGTAAGATAATCTTGCACATATGACTTTAATGATCTGGTTGGATTACCAGATAAATAATGTGAAGGAATTAACCCTGTATTGAGTGCTCTTAGTAAATCAAAATCTGGAATTTCTGGATATACTAAAGGATAAAAAGTATATCGCCAAGCTCTTCCACCTAGTAAATTTATTCCATCTTTTTTTAATTTACGAGCACTAGATCCACACAATATAAATGAAGCAACTGTGTGTTCGATTAACCAATGAACTTCATCTAACAAAACAGGTATTTTTTGTATTTCATCAACAATAATTGGATATTGTAATATCTCGTCAGAAAGCGCCAAGATTTCTTCTCTAAATAAATAAGGTTGCTTCATAAATCGTAAAAATATATCAGAATGCAATAAATCATAACGAACAGAATTAGGAAAATTAGTTTCTAAATATGTGGATTTTCCAGTTTTTCTCGCACCCCATAAAAAAGCAGATTGCCGTTCCGGCAACTCGAGTTTTAAAATTCGTTTATAAACCAATCGGGAATTCATTCCTGAATAGTACAACTATTTAGGAGTAATGTCCATAAAAAAGCCCCGATTAACATATTATTAATCGAGGCTTGGAAATTAAATCCTGGCAGTGTCCTACTTTCGCATGGTAAACCCCACACTATCATCGGCGCAGAGCGTTTTCACTTCTGAGTTCGGAATGGGATCAGGTGGTACCCGCTCGCTATGGCTACCAGGAAATTGGTAACAAGTTGGCAAAAAATAAAGGCATTTTGATATGTCACTTAAAAGCTATTTGAGGTTATATGGCTAAGTCACACGGTCAATTAGTACTGGTTAGCTTAATGCATTACTGCACTTCCACACCCAGCCTATCAACGTTGTAGTCTTCAACGGACCTTCAGCACGCTAATGCGTGAGGGAAATCTCATCTTGAGGAAGGCTTCCCGTTTAGATGCTTTCAGCGGTTATCCCGTCCGCACATAGCTACCCGGCAATGCCACTGGCATGACAACCGGAACACCAGAGGTGCGTCCACTCCGGTCCTCTCGTACTAGGAGCAGATCCTCTCAAATTTCCAACGACCATGGCAGATAGGGACCGAAC
>CAYFQQ010000197.1:0-4660 GCA_964345265.1 uncultured Coxiellaceae bacterium | reverse complement strand
GACATTTTTTAGACGATGCGCTTTTATGTAGAATTAAAAACATGGGAAACTGTATATTGCATATTTCTCTGGATGGACATACTTTGGAGCTAAACAGAAGAAGGGTTAAGAGTAGTAGCTGCCATGATAGATGTTTGAGAAATATTCAAAGAGCTATAGAGCTAAACATTCCTGTTGAAATAGCATCATGCTTAACCGATGCAAACACCAAAAGATTTGAAGAGGCGATAAGGTTTTTTTATGACTCTGGTGGTAATGTTTTGTTATTGCCTTTTCCAGTGAGAGGAGAGAAGTGCAAAGAATTTTATCCTAGTGATTACGACAAAGATTTTTTTTCAAATATATTATCAAAATATGCGATGTATAAAGAGGTGTTACCTCCATATAAATATCTTGAAAATCTTTGTAACTTTTATAGTAATGGAAAAAGGTTAGAAAATTGTCATATATATAAAACAATTATTCAAACTTTTCATGATGGTAATATATCAGCCTGCTGTATGGATTGGAGTGTAAAGTTAGGCAATGCTTTTGAAGATCCGGCCAACCAGATAATTGACTCAATAAGCAGTAATAAAATATATAACATGTATTCCTTAAATCCTCCAAGACTTCCTTCATGTAAATTCTGTTTTACTGTGTCAGAAATTATTAATTTATATTTTAATAATCAAATTGCAATAGATGATTTAAAGAATATAAGATTGTTTAATGGGAAAGAGTCATTAAGTGTTATTGAAAATATGAAAAAACACCAGCAGATCTCAATGAATAGTTAAAAGCCGAGGATACGGGATTTGGGGGCTAATATAAATTAATTTTTTGCACAATAGGGATTAAAATGTATGTTTTAATTAAGGATAAGGAGGAGATATGCATATTAAGAAGCATTTAAGTTTTACCCTGATCATCAAACAGTTTAGGGTTGATGAAGCCAGAGATGAGAGAGCTGATATTAAGAAAATTAAAGAACTGGCTTGGGAACCACAAATAAGTTTAGAAAGTGGTTTGAGTCAATTATATAAATGGTCTTTGCAAACGATAAAATTTAATAATGTATGGGAGGTGTAAATTTTATGAAAACAGTATCAATAATTTCAAATAATTTGGAGTGTGATGAGCTTGTAGGTTATTATTCTAAATTGGAAAAGTACTTTCTACAAAATAATTGGCGAATAACAAAAAATCTTAATGCAGATTTAATAGTAATTGTTGCTTGTGGCGCAGTAGATTTTGTTTTTAATAGTGTGAAATATGCCTTGGAGGATATAAAGCTAAAAAAGGGAAACTTTAATTCTACTGTTATTATGGGATGCCAGGTGATAACTTATGGAAAAAAACTAGATGAGATATTTAATGGTAAAATGGTAAAATTCGGTGAAGAAAGTGTTCTTGATGATTTAATTAATGCCGATTATAAATTTTCATCTGTAACTATTCCTAATGTATTTAATTCTCCATTAGAAACAAAGAATGAATTGTTTACAATTATAATATCAACTGGATGTTTGATGAAATGTACATATTGTGTTATAAAAAAGGCACATGGATATATTAAAAGCAGGTCAATAGAAGAAATAAGTGATGAATTTAAATTAGCTATAAAAAATGGATATAAAAATATTGCACTTGGTGGAACTGATACTTCTGTTTATGGCTATGACATAAATACAAATATTATTACATTAATTAAGAAATTAAGAACAATTGATGATACTGTTAGCTTGTATGTTGAAAATTTACATCCACATAATTTAATCAAATATTATAATGATTTTATAGAATTAGCAAATCAAAAAGCATTTGCCTATCTTCATATTGCTTTTCAACATATTGATAATAAAATGTTGAAGCGTATGGGACGCGAAACTGATTTTGTAGAAACTTATAATATGATTAAGGAGATGAAAAAAAAGCATCCTCAACTAATAATTTTTACAGATTTTATTTGTGCATTTCCTGGAGAAACAGAAGAGCAGTATGAAAAACTGCTTGATTTTATAAAAAATGATAATTGCTTTGATTATTATTATATTCATGATTACTGTGATATTGAAGGATCAGTCTCTTATGATTATAATAATAAAATTAGTGGTGAAGAAGCTAAAAAAAGATGGCGAAAATTGATGGTTGCCTTTGAAAGACGAAGAGGAGCCAAAATCAGTCAAATGGATGCTGATGCATATAGAATATTTAGAACTAGATACGATATTGAAAGTGAGCTTGCGAACACTAATCCTAAAGGGTATTACTTTTGCGAGAATACGTATGTTGAACTAGCAAAGGATTAAAACATTATAGATAAAGGGTTTTTATGGAATACGATAATACCAGATCAAAACAATTAATGGACAAAGCAAGAAAAAACATTGCAGGTGGTGCAAACAGTACGATGAGGGTAATGCCATATCAATTGCCATTGTTCATTAAAAATGCTAGAGGAGCTAAAATTTGGGATGTAGATGGCAATGAATTAATCGATATGAATATGGGCTACGGTCCTCTTCTATTCGGTCATAAACCTGATTTTCTTATAAAAGCCATAAAAGACGAACTAGATATAAGAGGATCTGTTTTAGGATTTCCCCACGAATTGTCAAGCGAGGCTGCGGAATTAATAAAAGAATCGTATCCTTCGATAGATATGCTTCGCTTCGCATCTACCGGAACAGAAGTCTGTCAAACTGCAGTTAGGCTAGCAAGGGCATTTACAGGGAAGACACATATGATCTTATTTGAAGGTCATTACCATGGATCAACGGACTCTGTTTTTCATAAATATCATGCCGATGTTGATGAACTTAAAAATAATAATTGTAAGGCAATATCTGGAACAGCTGGAATGAACGGGGCTCCTTTTAACGCCTTTATTATTCCTTGGAATAATAAAGAGGTTATAGATACCATTATAAATGAACATAAAGATAAAATATGTGGCATTATGATGGAGCCAGTTATGGGTAATGCTGGAGTCATCCCTCCCGATAAAGATTATTTACAATATGTTCGTTCTATTGCAGACTCAATTGATGCTATTTTAATTTTTGATGAGATTATTACCGGTTTTAGGGTAGCAATGGGTGGAGCTCAAGAACGGTATAATGTGCAAAGCGATATAACTCTTTTTTCCAAAGCTATTGCAGGAGGAGTTCCTATTTCAGCAATTGGGGGTAAGGCTGAAATAATGGATCTTATTGCAGATGGGACTGTTTTTCACGGAGGTGTGTATTCTGGACATCCTATGAGTATGGCTGGATGCCTGGCTACTCAAAAAGTGTTCAAAGAAGAAGGAAAAACCATATATACATATTTAGAGAAAATCAGCAGGCATTTATCAAATGAATTAAGAGAAATTTTCAAAATAGCCTCAATTAATGCTAAAGTAAGTTCTGTAGGCCCTATGCTGAGTTTGCATTTTCTTAAAGGAGATCAAGAGATTGAATTAAACGATTATAGGAAACTTGCAATGCAAATAGATTTTAAAAAGTATATTAATTTTCAGCATCTTTTACAGCAAAGCGGCGTATTTGTCCATCCAAATACTTTTGAGCCTTGGTTTCTATCAACTGCTCATACAGAAGAAATTATTGAAGAACTTTTATATAAAATTAAACATATTATAACTACAAATAAAATGTAATAATGCAAATATTTAACTATACAATTATTCCGTGAAAGAAATTAACAGATTTTGTTTGTCATATAATTTAGAAAAATATTTTAGTCTATCAAATATAGATATTAAAGAATGGCAATTATTTGCCCTATTGGAACCGTTTGGTTTTACGTATAAGCTGAACCATGACAATTCATTAATATTAAATGGATTAAAAGGCGAAAGTTCTAACTTATTAGAGAATTGTATTATTAATTTAAATTTAAAAAAAATTGTAGATAGCTCATCTGTTACTGAGCTAATTAATACTAATTCAAATTATTTAATATTTGTTGATGATTACTATCTTCCGCATAGTCGGCATTTTAATAAATTGCATAATAAGCGTTTTGTGCTTTTAGAATACGATAAAAATTGTGGGAATATGGATTTTAAATTCAAACTGTTTGATCTTGGATACAGAGAAATCAATCTGCAAATTTTAAATCGTTCGTTCTGTTCGGCATTTCGGTTAGAATGGAACAAGCCATTCAATCAAACTGAGGTTGAGAAAAAAATTCAATTGCTAATTTCTGAACTTTTTAAGCAAAACTCTTATAGCGATATATTAAATCATTTTTACAAATATATAATTGATTTTAAGCGGGAAAATAAAAATATATTAAGAGAAATCTATTTCTGGGTTAATGGTCCTTCTGGGCCCTCAAACACAAGGTTACAATTTGCAGAAGTTATAAGCCATTTATTAACACACCAAAAAGACTCAACAGACTTTCAGAATTTATATAATACCCTTGATGAATTAGCAAATCATTGGGAAATTTTTGGGAATCTTCTTTTTAAATTCTCTATTGAATGGAGTGATACTTTTTCAGAGCGTATGGGAAAAAAATTAGCAAATATTATAAAGATTGAAAATAATTTATATAAAATTATTTAATTGAAGGATTGATATTAATGAAAATTCTAAACTATTGGGAAAAATGGAATGGCCAGATAGATTGTGCTTTTTAAAATAAAATTTGGAATAAAAAAAACCTTAAT
>CAYFQQ010000196.1:0-3354 GCA_964345265.1 uncultured Coxiellaceae bacterium | reverse complement strand
GACCAATTTTAAGTGCTATTTCACGTCATACCCGCGAAGGCGGGTATCCAAAGAGCCCCAAATTAAATGGATTCTCGCATTCGCGAGAATGACAGCATCAAAATGAGAATTGCTGATTGCATCATCAATGCCTTTCCCAATTGTTAGGAGCATTGCCCGTGAATGAAGGTAAGACCATCTGGCAGCTCGCGGAACAAAAAAAACATTTTCAGCGCGGTATTCGTCGGCATCTTCTGGATTTGCACCGGCAAAATCACCTTTACCTTCTTTTATTTTTATGTGCAGTTCTTCGAAAGAGTCGGAAATGTATTTCAGAAATATAAGTCCAAGCACAATATGCTTATATTCTGCTGCATCCATATTCTTGCGCAGCTTATCTGCCGCCTTGAAAAGGGTCTTTTCAAATGCTTCGGTTTTAGTATTTCCGCTCTTTCGCATAATTAATCCTTATAGCCTTTACTTAGTTTATTCTGATTTAGTACTATAAAATCAAATAAATCCAGCATAATAATAGCAATTATTAATTTATAACAAAAGAAAACAAAATCATGGTCAGACAACAAATTGGATTTTATTGGATAGCTAATTGGTGGAGGCGGCGGGAATCGAACCCGCGTCCGCAAATCCTCCGCCTTTGGCTCTACATGTTTAGCATAGTCTTTAATTTTAACTGTTTATTATCCGACCAGCAGGACAGTTAAACAGCGAGTCCTTAAAGTTTAATAACGCAATCTGGACAAATTACGTTACGAGCTTATGTAATATGACCATTACTCTAAACGCATAAGCACATCCAGGTAACAGTGCTGCCAGCTGTTTATGCAGCTACGGCAGCAAGTGCATAGTCGTCATTTGCAACTATTTTAATGTAACCAAATTTTAACGAGTTAGATTACATACTCGACATGCGCCTTAAGTTTTGCAACCTGCGTCGAAGCCGGTCGCCCCCATAAAGACTCAATTATAAGTTTAGCACAGATAAGGGGTTATTTGACAAGAAGTTTTTGTCTACGACGCTCCCATTCGCGACGTTTTTCAGCCTCACGCTTGTCGTAAAGTTTTTTACCTTTAGCAAAAGCAATCTCGAGTTTTGCTACACCTTTCTTCCAATGCAGATTTAAAGGTACAATTGTATAACCCTTACGTTGTATAGCACCGATAAGTCTATCTAATTCTTTACGGTGTAACAGCAACTTTCTAGTACGTGATGGATCTGGAGTTATGTGAGTTGATATAGTATTTAATGGAGATATATGAGCACCAATTAACCAGGCTTCACCGCCTTTTACAGTTACATAACTTTCTGCAAGCTGGGCACGGCCGGCACGTAAGCTTTTAACTTCCCAACCTTTTAGTACTAAGCCTGCTTCTAGTTGACTCTCAATTTGATAATCATGTCGCGCCCGACGATTAACAGCGATAATATTACTATCCTGTTTAGACTTCGCTGATTTGTTCATGTTTTATTTAAAAACTAACCGGTCCCTTTGTTTTGAGAGGTTCAGGTTTGCCGTTAATTACAGCCAGTTTATTATCTCTAAAATTAAGATTAAGACTCTTTTTGGTGATTTTGCCACCATTAACCTGTTTGGTATAGACATAAGTCCAATAATCATTATTAAACACATCAATTAAAATTGGTTCCCCAAGAAGAGAATACACTTGCTCCTTATTCATGCCATAATGGAGTTTGTTTACCGCAGATTGATTAATTACATTGCCCTGTTGAACAGGAGGTACATAAGGTTTTAATAAACATCCTGTTATACTTAAACAGAAAATTAAGATAGTAATTTCGGTAATTATTCTTTTCATAACTTCACCTGTATATTTTTCCATAATACTATAGCTCATTTTTTATAATTTCGCACATTTCTTTAGCATGTGCTAACGTTTGTTCAGTGATTTGTATGCCTCCTAGCATTCTTGCTATCTCCTCGATTTTTGATTCCCCGGTCAATGTTGCAACCTGTGCAACTGTAGTATTCGCTTTTACTTCTTTACTTACTCTTATATGTTGATGACTTAAAGCTGCTATTTGTGGTAGGTGAGTAATACAGATAACTTGTGTAGTATAGCTTAGAGTTCTCAGTAAACGGCCTACAATTTCCGCAATCTTGCCACCTATTCCGACATCCACTTCATCAAAAATTAATGTTGGAGTCATCTCTTTGCATGCTGTAAGTGTTTGTATTGCCAAACTTATGCGTGATAATTCACCACCCGAAGCAACCTTACTCAACGGTTGTAATGGTTGCCCAAGATTAGTAGTAATCTGAAATTCAACTTGTTCTAATCCATTACTACTAAAACTCCTATCTTTATATGAATCAAGATGAATAGCAAACTTTCCATGTGGCATGTTTAATTGTCGTATTTGCTCAGTTACCTTCTGAGATAACTGTCGCGCCGCTTTTTTGCGACTAATAGTTAATTTATTTGCGGCTTCCTTATAATCAAGCGAAAGTTTTTCAACTTGTTGCAAAGTTTCTTTAAGATCATTTTCAGAATCGTTTAATTGTTGCAATTGTGAAATTAAACTCTTATGTAAATTACATAATTCTTCAGGTTTAACATTATGCTTACGAGCTAAATCATGAATTGCGCTTAAACGTTGTTCAACCCATTGTAATCGTTCTGAATCTAAGTCCACTTTATCAAGGTAACGACGTAATTCTAAATTAGCTTCTTCAATTTGAATGACAGTATTATTAAGTAGTTCGCAAGTCGCATCTATTTTGCTATCTATTTCTTTAATACCAATTAATTTATTATGTGCAATAGATAAATTATTTTCGCTAATTATATTTAATACTGCATTACAGTCCTTTAATAATTGCTCAGCATTAACTAATCTTTTATGTTCTTGATGCAAATCTTCTAATTCATTTTCTTGAAGAGCTAATTCATCCAATTTTTTAATCTGATAATTTAATAATTCAACTTGTGAATCACTATTCTTGGTTAGCTGTTGCAATTGTATTAATTTCGCATTCGTTTGTTGCCAAGTTAAATAAATTTGTTTTACTCGATCTAATAAACTTTTGTGCTTTGCAAAACTATCCAATAAGTTACGTTGCTGATCACGCTTTGATATTGTCTGATATTCATGCTGACCGTGAATATTTATCAACATAGATCCTAATTCACGGGTTAATTGTTGAGGACAAGGAATACCATTGATGATACTTCGGGAGCGACCATCGATACTTATTATTCGATTTATAATACACTCGTTTTCATTATCTTCATTATTTATACCATGATTCTTCAACCACTGTTTTGCGCAAGAAATATTCTGTAAATCAAAAATGGCTGTGATTTCACACCGCTCACATCCGTGTTTAATCATTT
>CAYFQQ010000195.1:0-4644 GCA_964345265.1 uncultured Coxiellaceae bacterium | reverse complement strand
CCAACCACCAACTTGCACAATTTCATCGCCCTGAATTCGCATTCCGATAACACCAGTACCAATAATAATAATGGCACCGTCTTTACCACCATGAGCTCCTAAACAAGCAGTATAAGCATCTGATTTCAAAGATATGCTAGTAAATGGATGAGACCGAGATAAAAAATCATCAACAGCTTCGATAACTTCAGTACCAGCTAAACCACAGCCGGCGTGAAAATGACAATTTTGGTTTTTTAAAGTTAAATCTGCTGATTTCAAAGCTTCATTAACAGTATCGATAATCGATTTCCAGGCTATATCAACTGACATTCCAATATTAGCGGGCCCGCCAACCGCCGTCCCTAAAACATTAGCTTCTTCATCTTCTATACGCACCTTACACTTTGTAGCACCACCATCTACGCCAATATAAATATTACTAATCATATGTTCACTTTTTCTTTAAAGAACAGTTCAATTTCTTCCAAAGATTTACCTTTAGTTTCCGGTAATAAAAATATCGCAATAAGCAAATAAACTAATGTAAATACGCCACACATCCAGAACACTCCGTTATAACCAATGAGGTGAGTCAGATCTAAAAACAAAGAAGCTAAAATAGTTGATGCTAATGAATTAGAAAATAAACAAATTGCCATCCCCTTTCCTCTTATCGGCATTGGCATTAATTCAGATATCGCTAACCAAACAACCACTCCAGGACCAATTGCGAAACTAGCAATAAACAACAACAATCCGACAACTGTTAAATAACCTTGTTGGACACTAGGATTCAGAAAAAACGCAACTAAGCCGAGATAAAACAGAGCTACTACTATGCCGCCAGTCCCCAAAATCAACAATGGTTTGCGTCCTAATTTATCAACTAAAAATACTGCGACAAAAGTGATCACAAAATTTACCGAACCGACTCCGATACTACCCAACATTGAAACAACATTTGATTCAATTCCTGAATGTTTTAAAATCAGAGTACACAGTTGTAAAAACACATTAATGCCAGTTAATTGATTCAAAATAGCAATCACAAATGCGATTAAAAAAGGAAATATAAAACGTTTCTGCAAAATTACTTCTTTAATCCCTGCTTGTACTCGTTGCTGTTTTTCCGTTTCTAGTTGAGTCATCATAAATAAATCATGTTCTGCTTCTTGTTGTGAACGAGATTTTTGCAATGCTTTTATAGTCTGTGCTTTTTTACCTTTAAAAAACAACCAACGCGGTGATTCGATTATCAAAAATGAACCAATTAACAATAGTGATCCTGGAATAAGAGAACATAAAAACATGCCGCGCCAACTCTCAGAATGCTCAAATAATAAAGCAACTATATATGCAACTAATATGCCACCAGTTAGAAATAATTGAAAAGCGGTTACTCCCCGACCTCGAATTGCAGCAGGTGCAGCTTCTGCTAAATATAATGGGATAATAATAGTAATGATACCAACGCCTACGCCTTCTATTAAACGCCCTGATAATACTCCTGAAAAGCTATGCGATGAAACTAAAACTAAGATACCAACAATAAACACTACTGCTGATATAGTAATCATAGTGCGCCGCCCCAATCTATCAGATAATGGACCAGAGATTAATGTCGCAATCGATCCACCACCGAGAACTGCTGCTACAAGTATTGATATCTGAGTTGGTGTTAGTGCGATTTCATGTTCCATGAATATTAAAGCACCGGCGATTATCCCAATGTCATAACCATACAAAATCCCACCGATGCCAGCAAAAAGAATAATAAATAGAGGGAACAATTTCTGTTGTTGTACCGTAACCATTTTAATCCTTAACGTTTTAATTACATTTTATTATCTGACATTTTTAAAATCAAAGATTTATCATCCGTCATTCTGGATATGGATTGGCCAGAGCATCATTCCGTCATTCCGGCCATGGATTGGCCGGAATCCAGTAACAAGGATGTTTATTATAAATGGGCAAGCAAGCTATGGATCCCGCGGTCAAGCCGCGGGATGACAAAGAAAAGATCCGCGGGATGACAAAGAAAAGAGCCGCGGGACGACGAGAAATTGTTAGTGCACCTAAAATAAATTAAGTATAATAATAGCAATGGAATTTAAAGGAGCTATTTTTGATTTCGATGGAGTTGTAGTTGATACTACTCCTTTACATTACTCTTCATGGAAAAAATTAATAATAGATGATCATAAAATTTCTTTCAATCGCAATATCTATGAAGCGGTTGTTAATGGTAGAAAAAGTTCCGATGTGATTGCCAAACTACTAAAGCATTTACCAAAACATCAACAAAAAAAAGCATTAGCATTAAAACAACGTTATTACCTCGAGCTTATAGATCAAGGCAAATTAAAAATATTTGATTCCACAATAAAATTAATACAAGAATTACTAGAAAATAATATTAAAATTGCTGTTTCATCTAGTAGTCGAAGCGTTGTTTACGTACTAAAAAAATCCAACATTATCGATTTATTTAACATCGTTATTTCCGGTGATGAGATCAAAAATAGTAAACCACACCCAGAAAGTTTTCTATATGCAGCAAAGCAATTAAAATTAAATATCAACGAATGCATTGTTTTTGAAGACACCAAGGTAGGTATAGAGGCTGCTAAAACAGGGGGTTTTTTATGTGTCGGTATCGATAGAAATAAAAAACCCAAATATTACAAAATAGCTGACATACATGTAAATGACCTTAACGAAATAAATTACGATAAACTGGTTAAATTGTTTGAAAAAAAATTGTAGGGAACAGGCATGCCTATTCCTTACGGAATACAAATAGGAATAAAGATGAATGACATTACAAAATCTAGTATATGGCAAAAATTAACCGAGCATTATAAGCAAATTGCAAATATACACATGCGGGATTTATTCAGGGATAATCAGAAACGATTCAACAAATTTTCTATTGCGATACAGAACAGGCATGCCTGTTCCCTACTGGTCGATTATTCAAAAAATCGCATAACATCTGAAACTATTAGTCTGTTATGTGAATTAGCAAAAACTAGAGATTTATCTTCACATATAGAACAAATGCTTAGCGGACAACTAATTAATATCACAGAACAACGAGCCGTTTTACACACCGCATTACGAAATCCTGGCGATACTGCAATTTTATTAAATGGCAAAGATATTATGCCAACTATTCGCGCTCCGCTCACAAAAATGTTGCAATGCGCTGAGAATATAAGACATAGTAAATGGAAAGGATATAGCAACAAACCTATTACAGATATAGTAAATATTGGCATCGGTGGATCTGATTTAGGCCCCAAAATGGCTGTTTCTGCTTTAACACCATACATTTCAAATAACATAAAATGTCATTTCGTATCCAATGTAGATGGAACCGATATTAGCGAAACACTTAAATATCTAAATCCAGAAACCACTTTATTTATCATCGCTTCTAAAACATTCACTACTCAAGAAACATTGTGTAATGCTAGTACCGCCAAAGAATGGTTAGAACAAAAAGCTAATTCAAAAAATGCAAGTAAAAAACATTTAATCGCAGTCACTGCGAAACCACAAAGGGCTATAGAATTTGGTATCGATAAAAATAATATTTATCCGTTTTGGGATTGGGTCGGTGGACGTTATTCATTGTGGTCAGCTATTGGATTACCAATAGCTATTGCTATCGGTGCAGATAATTTTCAACAATTACTGGCAGGCGCATACGCTATGGATAACCATTTTCGTAATACTTCTTTTGAGAAAAATATACCAGTAATTATGGCGTTACTTGGGATCTGGAATATTAATTTTTTCAATAACAAAACACATGCTATTCTTCCTTATGATCAATATTTACACTTTCTGCCTGCTTATTTACAGCAATTAGAAATGGAAAGTAATGGCAAGCATGTACATATAGATGGCAGTTCAGTAGAGTATGCTACAGCTCCCATTATTTGGGGATCAGTTGGTAGCAATGGTCAGCATGCTTTTCACCAATTATTACTGCAAGGTACACAAATAGTTCCGGTTGATTTTATTGTTCCGATTCACACTCATAATCCGATTGGTCAGCACCATATGCTATTGTTCGCTAATTGTTTGGCTCAAAGTAAGGCCTTAATGCAAGGCAAAACAGAGCAACAAGCCATTCAGGAATTAATAGATCAAGGCATGAATGAAACTGATGCTAAAAAATTAGCTCCGCATAAAGTTATCTCCGGCAATGTTCCCAGTAATACAATTTTAATAGACAAAATTACTCCTTACACATTAGGATCATTAATTGCCCTCTATGAACATAAAGTATTTGTGCAAGGAATTATTTGGGGAATAAACTCATTCGACCAGTGGGGAGTAGAATTAGGTAAACAATTAACTAAAAATATTATCCCTGGCTTACAAGATCCGAAGAACATAAAAAATCTCGATTCTTCAACATGTGGTTTAATTAAATGTTATCACAACCTCAATTCGACATAAGAAAGCACGTCATCCCACAACTCTTTTCGTCTTCCCGCGGCTTGACCGCGGGATCCAATGTCCACGCGGCTCAACGTAATGAACGTTAAACATCCTTGTTACTGGATTCCGGCCAATCCATGGGGCGTTGTTGAATAAATGTTCTGTCATTCCCGCGCAAGCGGGAATCTCAAATTAGTTATTGAA
>CAYFQQ010000194.1:0-7297 GCA_964345265.1 uncultured Coxiellaceae bacterium | reverse complement strand
GATGCTGTCATTCTCGCGAATGCGAGAATCCATTTAATTTGGGGCTCTTTGGATACCCGCCTTCGCGGGTATGACGTGAAATAGCACTTAAAATTGGTCAAAATTAGAATTGCTGATGTCCCCTAAACTCTGTTGATATCTCGGACGCTATGCTGATAAAATAATCGAATGAATTTACAATCGTATATCCGTGAATTTCTTGATTTTCCAAAGCCGGGAATTAATTTTAAAGATATTTCACCTGTTCTAAAATCTCCCGAAGCAATGGATTACGTTGTCGGTGAGTTTAGTAACCACTTTAAGGACAAGCCATATGATATTATCGTAGGTGCTGAGTCTCGCGGTTTAATTTTTGCAAGTGCATTTGCGATGCGAGTCGGAAAAGGGTGTATTATGGTAAGAAAGTCAGGTAAATTACCGGGGCCGATCGAGAATATAGAATACGGACTTGAGTATGCGGATGGTGTCCTTGAAATTCAAGCAGATGCAATTGAGCCAGGGCAAAGAGTGTTAATCGTAGACGATTTGCTAGCTACGGGTGGAACAGCAAGAGCCGCAAGACAGTTAATTGAAAAGCTAGGTGGTAGTGTTATTGGTTATGCTTTTGTAATTGAATTAAATTATTTAAGCGGGCGGGAAGTAATCGGTGATTATGATATCCATACTTTAATTAGTTTTGATCAGTGAAAATAAGGAGTAAATATGTCAACGATAACAGAAGTGCATGGCCGTGAGATTTTAGATTCGCGCGGTAATCCTACAATAGAAGCTGAAGTAACTTTATCTTCTGGCATTATTGGTCGAGCTTGTGTCCCTTCTGGAGCATCCGTCGGGAGCAGAGAAGCTTTGGAGCTTCGTGATAAAGATCCTAAGCGTTATCTAGGTAAAGGAGTACTATGTGCAGTTGAACATGTCAATGATGAAATCAGTAATGCGATATTAGGTCAAGATCCAATTGAGCAAGAAAAAATAGATAAGCTTATGATCGAGCTTGATGGTACTGATAATAAAGGGTGTATCGGTGCCAATGCTATTTTGGCTGTTTCTATGGCAGTAGCAAGAAGTGCAGCTGAAGATGCTAGCGTGCCCTTGTATCGTTATTTAAATAAACAAGGGCCATTTGTAATGCCAGTACCTATGATGAATGTTATTAATGGTGGTTCTCATGCTGATAATAATGTTGATATTCAAGAATTTATGATTTTGCCAGCTGGTGCACCGACATTTGCCGAAGCATTACGTTATGGTGCTGAAGTGTTTCATACTTTGAAGAAAGTGCTTAATAAACGTGAGCTCAACACTAATGTCGGTGATGAAGGTGGTTTTGCACCGAATTTGAAGTCCAATCAAATAGCGATTGAAGTTATTTTAGAAGCGATTGAACAAACCGGCTATAAGATTGGCGAAGATGTTTATTTGGCTTTAGACATTGCTAGTTCCGAATTTTATAAAGATGGTAAATATCATTTAGCTTCTGAAAATAAGGTGTTAACTTCAGAGGAATTCATTGATTATTTAGAGAGTTGGTTAGAAAAGTATCCTGCGTTAATTAGTATTGAAGATGGTTTGGCTGAGAATGATTGGGATGGGTGGAAATTACTAACTGAGAGATTGGGTAAGCGGGTGCAATTGGTAGGTGATGATTTATTCGTGACCAATCCAAAGATTTTTAAGCAAGGAATTGAAAAGGGTATTGCCAATTCTATTTTAATTAAACTTAATCAAATCGGCACTGTAACGGAAACATTAGAGACTATTCGAATGGCCAAGGACTCAGGTTACACAGCGGTTATTTCACATCGTTCTGGAGAGACTGAAGATACCATAATTGCAGATTTAGTGGTAGCAGCAGGAACTGGACAAATCAAGACTGGATCTTTGAGCCGTTCTGAACGAGTTGCTAAGTATAATCAATTGTTACGTATCGAAGAAGCCTTGGGTTCTGAGGCTTCATTTATTGGTCGTGATGCTTTTGCTTGTCTGAAATAAATATCACTCAACATTATGAAATCATTAGTAATTCTGTTGATAATTTTATTAGTCGTTCTACAATATAAGTTATGGTTAGCTCCTGGTGGCTTTATTAAAACTGAGCGTTTGAAAAACCAGATTGCGACTCAGGAGGCGGAGAATGCTGAGTTGAAAAAGAAGAATGACACTTTGGTGGCAGATACTGAGGCTTTAAAGAAGAATAGCGACGCTATCGAGTCATTTGCCAGAAAGGATCTTGGTATGATTAAAAATGATGAGGTTTTTTATCAAGTTGTAAGTTAAAAAATTGTAAATAACGGTGGAGATATATTTTGATCACTAGCGTAGAACATGCACCTATCCCAATGCGGGTGGTAGGGCCAATTAAGATTATAAGTTCTGAATTGAATGTAAAAGTAAAAGTACCATTAGCTACTTTTGAAAAACCGTTGTGGCCTTCAGTTAATCGTGGGGCAAAAGTTGCTCTGCTATCGGGCGGTATCCATGCGACCATAATAAAAGATTGTATGTCCCGTTCAATTTTATTGGAAGCTCCCAATGCAGGATATGCTAATGAAGTGGTTCTAAGTTTACAAGGACGACGTCAACAATTAGCGGGTGTAGTTGCAGCAAGTAGTCGATTTATCAAATTACAAGATTGGCATGTGCAGATAGTAGGTAATTTATTATATATAAGATTTTCTGTTCAGAGCGGTGATGCAGCAGGGCATAATATAGTTACTAAAGCAGCAGATGCACTACTTGCATGGATAATAGAACAATATCATGAATTGCAGTATGTGTCTGTATGCGGAAATTTCTGTACCGATAAGAAAGTTTCTAGTGTGAATGGTATTTTAGGGCGCGGTAAATATGTGGTAGCTGAACTTTTGGTTCCTAAAGATATTTGTTTAGCAAAGTTGAAGACTACTCCAGAAAGAATTGTTGCACTTAATATAAAAAAGAATCTTATCGGTACTATACTGAGCGGAGGAGTTAGAACAGCTAACGCTCATTTTGCTAATATGTTATTAGCTTTTTACTTAGCTACTGGACAGGATGCAGCAAATATTGTCGAGGGTTCACAAGGAATAGTGCACGCTGAAGTACATGGTGATAACTTGTATTTTTCTGTAACTTTGCCAAATATTATTGTTGGCAGTGTCGGTAACGGTAAGGACTTGAATTTTGTGCACAATAATTTGGCTATGTTGGACTGTTTAGAACAACGTGAGTTGGGGCAAAATGCAAGACGTCTTGCTATCATTGCTGCTGCTACAGTATTATGCGGTGAGATTTCATTATTAGCCGCTTTGACAAATCAAGGTGAATTAATGCGTAGTCATATTAAAATAGAACGTGGTAAATGAGCACTATGAAAGTAGGTATTGATACGATTGGTTTTTATATTCCTTATTATTATTTAGATTTAGCGACTCTAGCAAAAGCACGTAATGTGCCAGTTGACAAATTTTATATTGGTTTAGGGCAGAAGAAAATGTCTGTTCCGTCGCCTGATGAAGATATTATCACTATGGCAGCTAACAGTGCGCAACGTGTTTTAAGAGATGAGGATAAAAATAATATTGATACTTTAATGTTTGCTACTGAAAGTGGTCTAGACTATGCTAAAGCTGCTGGAATCTACTTACATAAATTACTGAAGCTGCCTTCGCGATGTCGTGTAATAGAGTTGAAACAAGCTTGTTATGCCAGTACCGCAGGAATTCAGATGGCATTATCTATGTTATACCAAAATCCGCAGCGAAAAATTCTGGTCATAGCTTCAGATATTGCTCGTTACGGGCTTAATACTCCAGGTGAACCATCTCAAGGAGCTGGTGCAATAACGATGTTATTATCCGCCGAGCCCCGTTTAATTGCTATTGAACCAGAAAGCGGTTTTTATACCGAGGATGTTATGGACTTTTGGAGACCTTATTACCGTGATGAAGTTGTAGTGAATGGTAAATATTCTTGCGATCTTTATATGCGGGTTTTAGATAAAGTTTGGCAAAGCTATAGCGAATTATCAGGGCGACAATTTTCTGATCACGATTATTTTTGCTATCACGTTTCAATACCAAGGTTGATTGAAAAAGCACATAAGAGATTAGTAAAACATACTTGTTGTAAAGAATTAACCGACGTGGAGTTGCAAAGCGGTGTGGGTAATTCTTTACTATATGGTCGGGAAATCGGTAATAGTTATACCGCGGCTTTGTATATAAGTTTGCTTTCTTTATTAGAAACGGTCGATAGAGATTTAACAAATCGTCGAATCGGTTTCTATAGTTACGGTGCTGGATGCGTCGGGGAATATTTTAGTGCAACAGTGCAACCGGATTATCGTGAAGTATTAGATATCGAGTATCATCAAAACCTATTATCTAACCGTCAAAGTCTTTCCTACCAAGAGTATGAGCAATTTTATAATTTTAAATTACCATCAGATGGAAGCCTTTTGACTATTTCGAGGCATAGAACAGGGCAATTTCGATTAGCTGCTGTAAGTGATCATAAGCGCATTTATGAGTGTATTACGTGAACAAAGAAATTACTGTACGAACACCGGGGAAATTAATTTTATCTGGAGAATATGCGGTACTATATAGCCAGCCCGCGTTGGCATTGGCTGTAAATCGATTTGCTGAAATTACTTTAAGGACTTCTCTAAAAAATCATCATAAAGTCATCCCTAAAATTCACGAAAACGTCATCCCCGTGAAAACGGGGATCCAGAATTCTATAAAATTTTACTTGCCTGACTTAAATTATGTTACTTCAATTAGTTTGCGACAACTAGGTGAATTAAAACACCGCATACAAAATGAATATGCTAAATTTTTAAGTAATGAATGCACTATTGACAAAGTATTACAAAAACCCTTTGAATTATCGCAATATACTTTTATTCACATCTTAGACGGGCTTAAGGTAACTTTGTCACACGACTTGGAAATTAATATTTACTCTAATATTCCGATAAGTAGCGGCATGGGCTCATCTGCGGCTGTTATTATGGGTATTACATATGCACTTACAAATTTGTCGGGCAATAAAGTGCAACTGGCTGATTATTTAAAATTCACTCGCGATATAGAAAGCTTACAGCATGGTTATTCAAGTGGTCTAGATTTATATATGTCCTTAAATGGTGGTTGTGTAAGATTTGAAGATGAAACAGGGATTTCTCGAACTATTCCAGAAATTCCTATGTATTTAATTAATACTGGTAGCGTAGCTATGACTACAGGACAATGTGTAAATAGGGTAGCCAAGCATTTTCAAAACAGTAATTCTTTAGCTCGCGATTTTGGTGCTATCACTGATACTTTTGATGAGGCTTTACATGATAATAATCTACTAAGTGTTCAAGAATGCATAAAAGCTAACCACCGTTTATTAATGAGTATCGGTGTAGTGCCAGAAAGAGTACAGAGATTAATTCGTGAAATTGAAAGCGTAGGAGCTGCTGGTAAGATTTGTGGTGCGGGTAGTTGCAGGGGCAAGAATGCTGGAGTAGTATTAGTAGTAACTGAAACCGATGTTACCTCGATAGTAGAAAAATATGGTTATCAAATGTTTAGAATAAAAGGTAATCCTTGTGGCGCGCAAATCATATAGAGCGTCTATTCCAGGCAGCTTAATGCTGTTTGGAGAACATGCGGTATTATGCGGCAGCCATGCTATCGTTTGTGCAATTAATCGATGCATTACAGTTACACTAATCCCTCGTAATGATCAAACCATAAATATAAGTTCTCCACTGTTTGGCACATGCCAACAAAATATAACCAACATCAATGTTGTGCCACCATTTCAGTACGTGTCAGCGGCAATTGAAACTTATCTTAAACAATTAAAATTTGGTTTCGATTTGTTAATCGAATCAGAAATTCCGCCTCAAGTGGGTTTAGGATCTTCTGCTGCAGTTACTGTTGCAACATTATCTGTATTAGAACAATGGCTATGTTCACGACGACCAAACTCTAAGTCATTGTTCAACAGTGCAAAACAGGTTGTTCGAACAGTTCAGGGAATGGGATCAGGAGCTGATGTCGCTGCAAGCGCATTCGGAGGTGTAATTGCTTATCGAATGAGTCCTTTGACAATTAAACAATTGGCTAATACTCCTCCACTCATTGTCGTATATTCTGGTAATAAAGTACTGACAAAAGACGTAATACAACAAGTGATATCTTTTCAGAATGAGCATAAAAATCTTTTTCATCACTTATATAATTCCATAGATGAGTGTGTGCAAAATGCTGTAGAAGCCATTAAAAATGGAGATTGGTCGCGCCTGGGGGAATTGATGAATATTCATCAAGGAATTCAGGATTCGATTGGGGTTAATAATAAAATTTTATCAGAGCTTATTTTTACTTTACGCCAACATCCAGACATATATGGCGCTAAAATATCAGGAGCAGGTTTAGGTGATTGTGTTATCGGATTGGGTAATTTGCCAAATAATTATTTTCCCGATAATAAGGAACAAAGAGCATTAGGAGTACAACAACTCAATGGCTTATGTATAACTGACCGATTAGACGTGAAAATGTAAAGATAATCCTAGTGCACCATATGTGAAACTACTGATTCGTCCTGTGCTGAAAATATGTCGTGCCGAGAGATCCAGTGATAACCATCTTATAAAATTAACACTAATACCTGCACCAATGTGAGGCGTAAGTTTAGACACGTTATAGTCGATTAATGGTTTTGTGTCAGATATAAATTGCAGATTGTAATTATCTTCATGGATAATAGTACCACCGAAAGCAGTGTAAATATCAAAGTATTTATTTAAAGGATAAATTAATTTCCCTGTTAGGTCGTACGAATTTATCTTAAGATGATCAGGTCCAAAGATATCATCTCCAGAACTCGAATCATCTTTAAAACTCGTATATCCAAATTCTAGGGAGAAGTTTTTGTTAAAACGATATCCGAGATAAATTCTCGAACCAATAGGCACGCTAAAGTCAAAAGGAAATGGTCTTGGTTTGGTGTATTTTTCAGCTGTACCTTGAGGAAGATCATGTGAATAATCTAGAATTTGAACACCTAAAAATATATTGCGATTTGATTGATTATTAAAATCTGCTGCATAGGCAGTAGTCACTGAAATAGTGAAGATGACATAATAGAATAGTAATTTTTTTAAAAACATATCAATGCCCCTTTATTGTTTTCACACATTTATATCAAAATCTTTGAACGTAAGTCAATGAAGTTATAACAGAATTATTAGAAGATATAGGCCTTGGATCTGGTGAATGTCCTTATTCAATGAAATTCCTTTTTTATCCAGATCCTG
>CAYFQQ010000193.1:0-15407 GCA_964345265.1 uncultured Coxiellaceae bacterium | reverse complement strand
TTTTAACTGGATGAAAACTAAACACAGTGACGTCAGAATATTGGCAAGATCCGATTTTCTTGTCTTCATAGCTGCCACCAATTGCATGACTTGCATCTTCAATAATTTTAAAACCATATTTATCTGCAAGCGACTTAATTTTTACCATATCACAAGATTGTCCCGCAAAATGTACCGGAATAACAATTTTCGGCAACTCACCGTTCTTTTCTGCTGCAATAAGTTTTTCTTCAAGTTTTTCCACGCTTACGTTGTAAGTATGTAAATTAATATCAACAAAATCGACTCTGGCACCACAATACAGGGCACAATTAGCAGAAGCCACAAACGTATTCGGAGTAGTCCAAAGCACATCACCCTCACCCAGATCTAACGCTAAACATGCTATATGCAAAGCAGCAGTTGCGTTACACGTTGCTGTTGCATAATGTACACCGCAATATTTTGTGATGGCTTTTTCGAAACGAGCTATAGTTGGTCCTTGAGTTAACCAATCAGATTTTAAGGCATCGACAACAGCCTGAATATCATCGCTACTAATGTTTTGACGCCCGTACGGAATATAATGCATTCAAATAATCTCATTTAACTTTTTTAATTCACCGACTGTCAGAAAATGGGGGTTAGTCTCTGAATTATACTCAAAACCGATCGCTACTGGCTTACCTCTTTCTCCAAGAGGATTGATAGAAAAATCTACATGATGGGAAAAAATGATAGATGGAGAAATTACAAAGTGATCACTAAATTCTACTGTTAGATGCGAATCATCAGCTGGGCACATAGTTTCATGTAGTTTTTCACCAGGTCTTATACCAATAATTCGAGTCTTTATTTCAGGATTTAATGATTCAACTAAATCCATAACGCGCATAGATGGAATTTTGGGCACGAAAATACATCCACCTTGCATTCGATTAAAACATCTTAGAACAAAATCAATGCCTTGAGATAAAGTTATCCAAAATCGAGTCATTCTAGTATCTGTAACCGGTAATTCTGTTGTCCCATTGGCAAGTAATTTTTTAAAATATGGTACAACTGAACCACGAGAACCAACGACATTACCATAACGAACTACAGAAAAACGAGTACGACGAGAACCAACCATATTATTAGCAGCAACAAATAATTTGTCTGAGGCTAATTTGGTGGCACCATATAAATTAATAGGATTAGCAGCTTTATCTGTTGAAAGAGCCATAACCTTTTCAACATTATTATTTAACGCCGCATCTATAACATTTTCTGCGCCATGAATGTTTGTTTTAATACATTCCATAGGGTTATACTCAGCAATGGGTACTTGCTTCAATGCAGCAGCATGAATAACATAATCTACCCCATGCATAATTTTATCTAAGCGAGATGAATCACGAACATCCCCAATAAAATATCGCATTACTTTGCTGCTAAATAGTTGGGACATTTCAAACTGTTTTAGTTCATCGCGAGAATAGATGATAATTTTCTTAGGCCTATAGTCTCGTAATAAAACTTCAGTACATTTTTTACCAAAAGAACCCGTTCCACCAGTAATTAAAACCACTTTATCATTAAACACAATAAATCTCCAAACTCTTTAGCCAAAAGCGGTATTAAAATTGATCAAAATTAGATTACTACAAACTTTCACTTATCTTTTTAACTCATTTCGATCTTTTTACATAACAAATGTATTTTTCTCGATATTCTAGCATAAAAACTATTAAAAAACTTAAAAAAGCAGACATCATAATAACTAATATTATTAATACCATTTTAGACATTCCAACAGGGGAAACAGAACGAATCAGACCCGAAGTAAAATGGTTATTCTGCAATGTAGCCAATTCATAACGTATATCGTTCAGACTAGAGGTTAACTGTGCAATCCTATCGCGCTGATTACTAACCATAAATTGTTCCAATAAGGCAGTCTGAATATTTAACTTTGTTGTCGGACTTTTATCTAAATCATTTTGAATTGCCAATTGTTTCTCTAAACTAGTCAATTGATTAGTTAAATAATTTCTTGTTGTCCGTACTCGAGGGTCAACATCTTTATTCAATTGCGCCAATATGCTTCTAAATATTTCAGCATAAATCTGCTCACTGCCCACAGTTCCCCGCGTTGTCAAAATAATCATGCCACCAGCATTAGTAACCGATAAATTATTTTTATTTAAATAAACAGGATGACTCGGATGCTGCGAATTATATTGTTCTAACGTCTTAGGCAAATAAGTTGTGGTAATCGTTGAAATAATAGTATTTGGATCTTCAAAAGTAACATTATGATTATCAGTATAATAGTTAGCTATTCTAATATTTTGAGTATATTCATAGTGCTTAGGTTTTAAAAAAATAGCAACTGTACCAATGATCAAAACGACCAAAAAAATGGTGCAAAATAAGTATTTATGCTTAGCAATGATAGACCAAAAATCGTAAATACTTACTTCGTTTTCGGTAAAATTAGTCATCTTTAGCTCCGAATATAACTACCAATAAAAATTAATTCAATGTACACCTTTAATTATAACTGCTATGGTACGTAAAATCACTTGTAAATCCAATAAAATAGTCCAATTTTTAATATAATAAAGATCATACCTAAGCTTTTCTTTTGCCGCTTCTACACTTCTTCCATATGGACAACGAATTTGCGCAAGACCGGTAATTCCTGGTTTCACCATTTGACGGTAATAAAAAAAGGGGGTTTCGCGTTCAATTTTGCTAACTAATTCAGGACGTTCAGGGCGAGGACCAACCAAAGACATCTCACCCTTTAAAACGTTCCAGAATTGTGGCAATTCATCTAAACGTGTTCTACGTAAAATTCTACCTATAAAAGTAATTCTATCATCATTCTTTAGTGCCCATTGCGCACCATTTATCTCCGCTTCAGATTTCATAGTACGAAACTTGTAAATTTTAAATGGTTTTCCGAACCGACCACATCTTTGTTGCGAATATATAGCCGGCCCTCGGGAAGTGCAACGAATTAATGTCCAGATAAATGGGAAAAGCAAAACTAAAAATAATGACCCAACTAAAGCAATTATTATGTCTAATATCTTCTTTAAAAAAATTTGAAAATCATTATGAATCCCAAGTTTTGCTTTATAAAACCAATATGGATCGACTTTATTTATCAGTACCTGCTCAAAAGCATATTCAACAAAAGTCTCTTCATCCATAAAATTACAATTAAAGTGACTTCCAACAAAATATTTATCCAATATCTGTGGATTCTTAACATAATCATCACCTACAATTACTATATCAATACAATGATCATGGCAAATTTTTGCAATTTCCTGTGTTCCTCCCAAATCCTTTGTCTTTGAACACGATTCATCATGACAAAACCCAACAAGTTTATAACGACTACTGAATTGTTCTATCTTTCGTGTAAAATCTGAAATTGTATTTTGTAAACCTACAAATAACACATTTATCCGAGAAAACCTATTACAAATATAACATAAAAATCTTACTCCTCCAGAAATGATCAAAAGAATACCAGCAATAGTAAGTAACACATAGCGACCAATTTGTTTATACATAAAAATATTAGTAAATAATGATAAACATACGATCGCTAATAAAACCATAATTAATGTAGAAAAAAAAAGTTTTTTGAATTTATTAAAAATGTCTTTCTCATAAAGACCAGAAATATTACCACCAATTACTACAAAAAAGAGAAAAATCAATACTTGTGACGGAATTACATCATGGTACAGAGTTTTAGGAGCATAAAAATATGCTAATCTGATAGCTAACAAGGCCGTAGCCATATCAAAAAGCATCCACCACCTTGCCCTAATTCTACTAATCTTAGACAAAATAGACGTTTTATATAGAGATTGTGTTTTTTGTATCACCGACATAACTTCTCATAGACGCCATATATTAATATTATTAACTTTCATTTGTTCTATATTTAAAATACCCTTAACATCAATAATCAACTTAGGATCAGTCAGTTTACTAATTAAATCTGTAACATGAATACGTTTATAGAAACTGTGGGCAACAGTAAGTATAATTACATCAATATTATCGATACTATCCCACTTAACAAGCGAAATATTATACTCCTTTAAAACCTCATCTGCATAAACAACAGGATCATGAATTAATACATCAACATGATAACTTTTTAGTTCACTAACTAAATCGATAACTCGCGTATTCCTAACATCTGGGCAGTTTTCTTTAAAAGAAAAACCTAAAATTGCGACCTTGGCACCATTGATTGATTTCCCTAAACTAACTAATTGCTTAACAGTCTGTTCAGCAATGTACTTACCCATATTGTCATTGATGCGTCGACCCGCAAGAATAATTTCAGGATTTAAACCCACCATTTTTGCTTTATAAGTTAAATAATAAGGATCTATTCCTATACAATGACCTCCGACCAATCCAGGTCTAAAAGGAAGAAAGTTCCATTTAGTTCCAGCAGCATCTAATACTTCCAAAGTATCAATATTTAATTTTTCAAAAATTATTGCAAGTTCATTAACTAAAGCAATATTTATATCTCTTTGTGTGTTTTCAATAATCTTTGCAGCTTCAGCAACTTTAATACTGGAAACCTTATGTATCTTTTGCACCACATCAGCATAAACTTCAGCAACAATATCTAGAACCTCTCTATTCTGTGCGGAAATTACTTTACATATTGAAGTAAAAGTATGTTCTCTATCACCGGTATTAATTCTTTCTGGAGAATACCCAACAAAAAAATCCCTACCACATTTAAGGCTTGAACTTTTTTCTAAGACAGGGACACATTCCTCTTCAGTTGCTCCAGGATAAACAGTAGATTCATATACCACAATATCATTCTTCTTTAAATTACTTCCAACTATTTTGCAAGCATTAAGTAATAACCTTAAATCAGGTTGTCTCGCTGCAGTGATAGGAGTTGGTACTGCGATAATATAAAAATCCGCTAACCTCAAATCACATTCTTCAGAGGTAAAATGTAAATTCGAAGATAATAAATCTCGTGAATCAACCTCATTGGTACGATCAAAACCTTTTTCTAGTTCTGCAATACGTTGTGAATTGATATCAAAAGCAATTACTTTTTGCTTCTTAGCAAATACAACCGCTATCGGTAAACCAACATAACCAAGCCCTATTATAGATATTTTTCTAAAACGACTAGCACTCATAGTCAACTCAGTTAATACTCATTGCTTCGAAAATAGAACGATTAACTTTTCGAACGTCATAATCCTTCACAACAATGCACCGACTCTCCCGACCCATTTTGGGAATTAACTCTGGTGATAAAATAAATTTCTCCATTGCTTCAATTAATTTATCAACGTCTCTCACTGGAATCAAATAGCCATTTTTACCGTTAACTACAGTCTCGCGGCAGCCTGGAGTATCGGTAGTAATAATCGGCCTACCCGAGGCCATCGCTTCTAGTATAACTTTTGGCACCCCTTCACGATAATATGATGGTAATACAAAAACAGAAGATGATTTCAAAATCAATTTTATATTATCTAAAAAACCTAAATATTCTATTATTCCATCAGTAACCCAGCACTTTACTTTGGCTTTATCGATAGCACTAGGATTTACATCAAAATTACCAGCAAGTTTAAATTTCACAAAAGGATATTTCTTTTTTAACCACTTAGTAGCTTCAATATACTCGTATATACCCTTGTCTTTAATTAACCTCGCCACAAGTAAGAATGTACAATTTTTAGGAAAAGGAGCAGAAACATAATAATCAATATCCACACCAGAACCTTTTATTAACACTGCTTTAGATTCATCGACAATTTTACTACCAATAAATAAATTCAAATCATCCGGATTTTGAAAAAATATTTTCATATTAAATTTTAATGCAAAAGCATACATCCTTTTTATTATTAGTCTTAATCCTCTAATCTTAAAAGTATTTCCCACAAAAATATAACCTAGACCTGTGATTGTAGAATAAACAGAATCAATTTTGGCTAACTTGGCAACAAGGGAGCCATAAATCACCGGTTTAATTGTATAATTGAATATTAAATCTGGTTGTTCCTTCTTTATCAATCTGAACAAATTGAATATTGTCCTAAAATCAAAAAATAAATTTAAACTGGTATTTTCTATTCGAATCGGAACATACTTAACTCCTATTTCCTGCAATAGATTATAGGTATTTTTATTTGTAAAATCCGGAGTAGCACAAGCAATAACTCCATATCCCTTATTAATAAAATCTTTCATCAAATGATAACGAAAATTGATAAAACTACGGGCAGAACTTGTGATCATCAACACCTTTTTAGCCATATTCATCCAGCCAGGCTTGAAACATTAATATTCCCCACAAATCAGCTTTCCAATCACGTTTTCCTGAAAGATATTCAATCCATTTTCTTCTAACTATTTTTGGATTAAAATATCCATCTTTTCTTAAACGATCTTCACTTAATAAAGACTCTGCCCAATCTTTTAATGGCCCCTTCAACCAAATTGCTACAGGACACCCAAACCCTTTTTTGGGTCGTTCAACTAACTCTTTGGGTAAATAACGATACAATATTTGCTTCAAAATCCATTTACCTTGATTCTCATAAAATTTCATTGATACCGGCAACTGCCCAGCGAATTCAGTAACCTTATGATCCATAAACGGCATTCTTACCTCAAGATTAGCAGCTTTACCTGCCCTATCCCATTTAATAAAATCACCGTCGGGTAGTCGTCTTTTCACAATGAACATTACCATGTGTGAAATAAAACTATTATCGCCATTAATCCACAAATCCTGTAAATACAATTTTTTTTTTATTCCTGTGCCCAATACTATTTTATCAGCAACTGAACATTTTAACCGCCTATGATATAAAATATCTATTTTATTCGAAGACAAAAGTTCAACAAATTTATATAATTTTTCTGCTATCAATAGCTCAGAAAATCTATTTGGTAAAACGATCTTTAAAATATCAAAAAAACTATCCCAACATATATCGGGGATGCTTTTAACTCCAAATTTAATTCCCTTACGCGCGAAAATAGGAATAAATTTAATTATATTCCAAATAGTATTGACCTTTTTGGCATATATATAATCTTCAAAAAAATATGGATCTGCACCATCCCCAGACAAACCAACACTATTTTTAGCTAATTGACAAGCAAAGTATGTTGGAATCTGTGAGCTATTTCCAAAAGGTTCATCATATATTAAAGGCAATTTAGATATAACATCTAAGGCATCTTTCGCAGATACGTAAAATTCAATATGTTGGGTCTGTAGATAATTAGCAACTTTCCTCGCAAAATCAGTTTCATCATATTCTCTCTCGTGAAAACCGATACTAAAAGTTTTAATCGGTTCAGTGGATTGTTTTTGTAACAAAGCTGCAATCAATGAAGAATCAATTCCTCCAGATAAAAATACTCCGGTACCAACATTAACATCAGTTCGCAATCGTATGGAATCAAGCAATAACCCTTCTAAATGGTTAATGGCTTCTGTTATTGAAACATTAATTTCTGGTTGACTCATTTCATCACTATATGGCAGATAATAAGTAGGCGTCACTCTGACCTCAAAACGTTTTTTTTCAACAGTTAATATTGCCCCCGGAAACAATTTATAAATACCTTGATAAATAGAATAAGGTGCGGGAATTTGATTTTCTTGTAAATACAAAACCAAAACATCTCTATCAATCTCGGCATGAAATTTCGGATAAGCGCGCAAAGCTTTTAATTCAGAACCAAATAAAAAAACGTTATTACTCCATCCATAGTATAACGGTTTCATCCCTGCACGATCTCTAACCAAATGTAAACATTGCAATTTTCTATCCCATAATGCAAAAACAAATGCACCGTTAAAACGTTTAAGTGCTTCCTGCAATCCCCACCTAACTATGGAGGCTAATATAATCTCCGCATTAGAACTTCCCAAGAATTCGTGATTTAAGGATTTTAATTCCAATTTTAATGAAGCAGTATTATAAAGATTACCATTAAACATAATAACATAACGCTCACAAGCAGAGATCATTGATTGATCACACTGTCCCAAAACAACATTATGATCTTCAGAACACCAAATTCTTCCGCTATCAGGATTACGATGTGAAATTGCATGTGTCATCGCCTTTATAACCCTGATATTATCAAGATTATCATTACTTATAAATCCAGTAATCCCGCTCATGATTTATTTAATTATTCCCTCATATAAATTTTGGTATTGATCAATAACATATTTCAAAGAATAAAAATTTTGAATATGATTTCGACCCGATTTTTTAAGTTTTTCACATCGCTCACTATTCATACTCAACATTCGCTTAATAGCATTTGCTAAAGCCTGGGAATCAGCTGATGGCACTAGACAACTTCTATCTACAACTATTTCCGCTGAATCACCAACATCGGTCACTACACAAAGAGTCCCACATGCCATTGCTTCACCAATAACATTAGAAAAACCTTCAGTTAAAGAAGAAGAAACCAAAATATTAAAAGCCGATAATAGCCGTGGCACATCATCTCGCTCACTCATTAAATGAAAACGTTCGAGTAAACCAACACTTTCTATCAAATTTTTAAGATCTAAATTCTGCCAATCTACACTCTCACCGCAACAAACAAAGTTAACATTTTCCATATCTTGTGAAATTATTTTGGCTGCTTTTATAAAATTAGCATAGTCTTTATCCGGATGAAAACGTGCAACTATACCCACAATTATATCGCTCTTAGACAAATTTAATTCTTTGCGTACACTTAAATAAGACAAATGATCAGGTTTAAAAATTGATAAATCAAAACCATTGGTAATTACCAACATTTTAGCTTTGCAATAGCCAAATTTGACATGGAAATTAACTGCGGATCTCGCACAACAAACAATTCTCTTTGGGAGAAACCCAGATAAATATGTACAAAACTTTGCGGTAAAAAAAGTTGAATACTTTGTTGTTCCAAACTTCAAATAACTTCGCGTAATATTCCAAATTAACTCGGTATTTTTCAAAAATGGTATTACCAACGAACCAACAAAATTGGCATGATACATCCATGTTTGTAATACATCAGATTGGTTTTTCTTTAAAATTCTAATTAGTCTTAGTAAATCGAATAATAAAAAAGGATTCTTTCGCATCCTCAAAACACATACAGGGATTTCTAAATTTTGTATTCGCTCACCAACACTCCCAATATCTGTTAAACTTATTACATCCATTACAAATTTGGTTCGATCATATCCAGATAATAGCTTATACAACATAGTTTCTGCACCACCGATATTTAATCCTGTAATAAGATGTGTTACTTTAATCTTATTCATCTTCACTAAGTAAAATTTGTAAATATTGTTGCACAACCGTTTCCGGCTTAAATTTAGCCAAATGAACATCATCACTACATCGTTTCGGTTTACTTTGCAATGTTTCCAACATAGAGTTTGCTAATTCTTCAACATCATCGACTGCAACTAATTTACCATACTTCCCATTAGCCAATATTTCACGACTACCCCCAGGACAATCGGTAGTTACAATTCTCGGGGATAAAGCTAAAGCTCCTATCAACGCTCCGGGCAGACCATCATATCTAGAAGATAAAACAAATAAACTGCAATTTTTCATAAAAACATATGGATTGTTCACATAACCAGGCAAAACAACTCTATCACTCATGTTTAAATTACTTATTAATTTTTCTAATTTCGGTCGTAATGTTCCCTCACCTAATATCAACAATCTTGCAGTAGAAACCTGCTTAATGAGAATTGCAAATGCTTTGATAAGCAACTCAAAATTTTTTACTTCCTCCAAGCGACCTACAGATAATATCAATGGACATTCGCACTCTTCCCGCAACCAATCATGATCAATTTTTCTTTCAGCTAACTCAAAAAGCTCTCTCGTTAATATTGGATTATAAATGGTTCTAAGCATACTTTCTGGTAATTTATACAAATTAATAACATCCTTAGCTACATTCTGAGAAACTGCAACTATTTTATTAGCCCCTCGATATAAATATTTACTCAGAAACAATACAATTTTGGATTTGATTTTTTTTTCCTCATATAAGCTAGCTGATAAGTAAGTACGAACACTAATAATAATCCGTGTAGACCTACCAGTTAATATATTAGCCAACAAAGCAATAACGTTTACATGAGTCATCGCACTTAATAAGGAACAAGGGCTATTATGCTTTAAATAATCAATTAACCTAAATAAACAAAGGCAGACATGATTTTTTTTAAAATTTATAAGATTAACTTGTTTAGAAATATTTACTAAATTAGGCCCTACTGCATTTGTTACTAATAAGTCAACTGAAACCCCACGTTTAACAATAGCATTAGCCAAATTGACCATACTTTTCTCTACACCACCACCTCTTAATGACGGTATGAAAATTGCTATCTTCTTCATTTTATTTATTTCAACCTGCTCAACTAAATTTCATGCAGGTATTTCCAATGGCCAAATTTCCTCATAATTTTTCTTTTAAATTGGGTAATTAAAGACGTGACTTTTTTAGGAAGACAAAGTTTAATAATCCCTCTAAAAACAGGCTGGTTCATTATAAAACAGTAATTGACACTATTTTTGAAAGCTAAATAAAGATGTTTAAGTGCTAATTTTTTTTCCTTCCCCGCTAATTTACAAAACCAACTCGCATAATGTCTTGTCAGTGCTTGCTTATAAAGGTTTTCGTTTTTCCAACTTTTAATAACTTCTAAGGCAAATAATCTCATTTTATCATAATCATAATGTATATTACTTTCATGTAACCTGTAATAAGCCAAATATTCATCTATAAATCCTATCTGATATTGTTTTGCTATTCTTAACCACATATCATAATCTTCAACATATAATCGCTGCTCATCAAACAACCCCACTTTATCATAAACTTCTTTTCTCACCATCACCGTTAGCGCTGGAATAAAATTTTCCAAAAAAATATAATCAAATAACCAACCGCTTTTCCCGAAAAAACTATTATGCTTATATACCGGCTTCCTTATACTTCCTTCTATAATATAGTTTCTTGTATAGCACATTCCATATTGTGGATTTTTTTCCATAAATTGAATCTGCTTTTCTACTTTAGAAACATCCCAATAATCATCAGAGTCAAGACATGCAACATACTTACCCTTTGCATAATCTCTCATTCCTCTATTAATAGCAGCTGATTGTCCTTTATTTTCTTGAATAATAAATTCAAACCCGTATTTCCCCCTTATTTTTTCTATTATCCTAATACTATCATCCGTTGACCCGTCATCAACAACGATCAATTGGACTCTTTTATAGGTTTGATTTATAACAGACTTGATTGCTTGAGCTACAAACTTTTCATAATTATAACATGGTATTACAACCGATACTAAAGGCAAATTTTGAGACATTATTATGCTCCATTTATTTTAACGCTTGGATTAAAATTTCAACAACTTTACGCAAGTCTCGTTCGCTAAGATAAGCTGAAAAAGGCAAACTGAGAACTTTTTTTGCAGCATTTTCAGAATTAGGCAAAGTAACTGATTGATGGGTTAAATTAGCAAAAACATCTTGTTGATGTAAGGTTTTAGGATAATGTATTGCAATCGGAATATTATTCTTTTGCAAGTGTTCTTGTATTTTATCACGGTTATCACAAGCAATGGTATACTGGGCAAATACACTCATATTGTAGGGTTCAACATAGGGCACTTGATAATAATCTTTTAACAAATTATTATACCTGTTAGCAAGTTTGTTGCGACGATTTATTTCTGACGGGAAAATTCTTAGCTTAGCCAATAAAATAGCTGCTTGCAAAGTATCAAATCGACTATTCAAACCTAATATTTTATGGTTGTACCTACCATTTTCACCATGCACACTTGTACAGCGTATTTTAGCAGCCAATTGATCATCATTAGTAAAACAAGCACCTCCGTCACCATAACAACCCAAAGGCTTAGAAGGATAAAAACTGGTACAAGCTATGGTCGACAGACTACATGAATGTTTGCCTTTGTAAGTCGCGCCGAAGCTCTGTGCCGCATCTTCGATTACCGGAATATTATACTTATCGGCAATGGCGTTAATTGCGTCGAAATCTGCACATTGCCCAAATAAACTCACCGGAATTATTGCCTTAGTCTTTGAAGTAATCGCCTGTTCCAACAAATTAACATCGATATTATAGGTTTTAGAATCAATATCAACGAAAATTACCTTGGCTCCTAATAAAACCGCCATTTCTGCAGGAGCAATAAAAGTAAAGTTGGGAATAATAACTTCATCACCGTAACCAACACCAAGTGCCATCATCGCTATTAGTAAAGCATCGGTACCACTGGCTACAGCAATACAGTGCTTAACTCCAACGTATTCTGCCAAGCGCTGCTCTAATTCAGTGACTTCCGGACCAAGTATATACCGACCATGTTTATGAACTCCATTAATACGGTTCTGAATATCAGCTGCTAATCTTTTATATTGTGCATTTAGATCAATAAATTGCATTACTTTTTATCGTCTATTATATAAAACTTCACAGGCTTATGCCCGTAGCCTTCTGCGAAAACAATAAATTTTAAAACTCATTTTAACAGCTTTTTTTGTTTCTCTGCTACTTCTAAATAAGTTTCTAAACGAATTAAACGTTTATCAATTTCCTTAACTTCGTGAGCTAACAACTTTACATCTTCAGCCATACGTGTTAATTCATTATTCATCTTTAAAACAGTAGTTAAAGCCTCAAAAACTTTATTACCAATTACCATTATCTATTTTCCTTTTTATTCCTAAAATATTTTAAAGTACTTTTAACTTCTCTATGAGCCTGATATAAAACCTTCAACGTATATGTATTGGATTGAATAACCAGCTGGGCTAATTTTTCCAAATCTTCACGTTCTTTATCACTATTAGGATTATAAGCATCAATTGCCCGTCGGTTAATTTCTGCTGCTGATACTTTAGATTTTGCAGCAAGATCATTTAGCTTATTATATTGTTCAGGCTGCACCATCAATACTGTTCTTTGCATCATAATTTCTTCTCCTATTTAACCAATGTTCGCTAAGTTTAGCACATGTGCATCATATGTGCAAAATTATTTTTTATATAAAAATACAAAACTTTATTATATAATTTATTATATGCAATTATCACAACTTACCGCACTTTCGCCACTTGATGGACGTTATTTAAATAAGGCAAGCGAACTACAACCGATTTTCAGCGAATACGGATTAATATACTTCCGTATTATTGTTGAAACCAAATTGTTACAAGCGTTAGCAGCAAATCCCAAAATTAAAGAATTAAAATCGTTAGGTCAACAAGCGACAAATTTTTTAAATAATATCATCACAAAATTCAACGAGAAAGATGTACATCGTATAAAAGTCATTGAAGCTAAAACTAATCATGACGTTAAAGCTATAGAATATTTTTTGAAAGAAAAAATTGCAGATAACCCTGAATTGAAAAAAATTAGCGAATTTATCCATTTTGGCTCTACTTCTGAAGACATCAACAACCTTGCTTATGGATTCATGCTCAAAACCGCACTTCGCAAACATGTTGCTCCAGTTATGACCAACCTAATTCAAACCCTAACCACACTTGCTCATGATCATGCTGATCTTGCAATGCTGTCCAGAACTCATGGCCAACCAGCCTCACCGACCACTATGGGTAAAGAAATAGCTAATTTTGTTGCACGCTTAAAACGTCAGTACAAGCAATTAATAGACATTCCTATCATGGGAAAATTAAATGGTTCAGTAGGTAACTACAATGCATTTATAGCCGCATATTCAGAGGCTGATTGGCAGGCTATATCTAAAAAATTCGTAGAATCATTGGGACTTACGTGGAACCCATACACTACTCAAATTGAACCACATGATGCTATGGCAGAATTGTATGATGCTATATCGCGTTTCAACACTATTTTAATAGATTTTAACCGCGATATGTGGGGATATATTGCTCTTCAGTATTTCAAACAGAAACTAAAACCTGATGAGATTGGCTCATCGGCTATGCCACACAAAGTTAACCCTATTGATTTCGAAAACGCAGAAGGTAATTTAGGAATAGCAAACGCTTTATTACACCATTTTTCTGCGAAGTTACCTATCTCTCGATGGCAACGGGATCTTAGCGATTCAACCACATTACGCAATATCGGAGTAGCATTTGCTCATTCACTACTTGCTTATAAATCTACTTTAACTGGAATCAGTAAACTTAATATCGATAAACAACGCTTAAATGAAGATTTAGAACAGAACTGGGAGGTTATCGCTGAAGCTATCCAGACTGTAATGCGCCGATGTAATATTGAAAAACCATATGAAAAACTAAAAAAACTTACCCGTGGTAAAAAAATAGATAAACAAAAATTACACGCTTTTATCGATACTCTAGATTTGCCTATTACTGTAAAAAAAGAACTAAAAAATCTAACTCCACAGAATTATTTAGGTATAGCAATAAAATTAGCTAAAGATATAAATTAAATGCAATCTGATTCATTAATCATCGATGTTGAAGGACTAAGTAAAAGTTTTAATGGCAAACCAGCTGTTATTGATGCTTCTTTGAAAGTCACAGAAGGAGAAATCTTTGGTTTTTTAGGACCTAATGGTGCTGGCAAAACTACTTCGATTCGCATGTTATGCGGTCTTTTAATCCCTGATGCTGCTAAAGGAACTTGCCTTAGTTTCGATGTTTTAAAACAATCATACGAAATCAAAAAACGGGTTGGTTACATGACGCAAAGATTCAGCTTATATGGAGATTTGAGTATCTATGAAAATTTGGATTTTATGGCGCGTATTCACAATGTGAAAAACCGCAAACAAGCTGTAATAAAAAGTATCAAACAATTAGGTCTACTTGATAGACAAAAACAATTAGCTGGAACTCTTTCTGGTGGTTGGAAACAACGTCTAGCTTTATCAGCAGCATTAATTCATGATCCAAAGTTGTTATTATTAGATGAGCCCACTGCCGGAGTGGATCCCAGAGCTCGTCGTGAATTTTGGGCACACATTCAAGATTTATCTACTCAAGGTATCACCACTTTAGTAAGTACCCATTATATGGATGAAGCTGAACGCTGTAATAAATTAGCTTATATCTTTAGAGGTCGCATAATGGCTCAGGGCACTGCTGAAGAAATCATAGCTAACTCTGGTTTATTTACCTGGCAAGTCGTTGGCAAGGGTAACTTAAATAGATTGTCTGAAAAGTTACGAACCGTGCCTAGCATCGAACAAACCGCCGCATTTGGTAATAAACTACATGTTAGCGGCAAAGATGCTTTAGCTCTGCAAAATAGTATCGAAAAATTTAAAACTGATAAATGGCGTTGGCAAGAGATCAAAC
>CAYFQQ010000192.1:0-2108 GCA_964345265.1 uncultured Coxiellaceae bacterium | reverse complement strand
TCGACCAATACTTATTGTACAATTAAATATCGGTGAGCTTAAAATTATTCTACTTAACTTTACAAATAGTATTTGTATCCCTCTTATATACAACATGTATTTCATCATACAATCCAGTGCCCACGCAGCGCAATGTAATAAACATCCTTGTTGCTGGATTCTGGCCAATCCCTGGCCAGAATGACTGAATGATGCACTCTAACCAATCCATGGCCAGAATGACGAATTACATCCTTAAGTTGACGCCTATGCGCCTTCTCGAGAAGGCGGCGTAAAGAGGAGAATTGCTAAATAAGATTTATACTCCCTCTTTTAGACTTTCTTCAATAAACATATCTAAATCTCCATCTAATACTGCTTGAGGATTTCTGGTTTCAATTCCAGTGCGTAAATCTTTGATTCGAGAATCGTCTAAGATATAAGAACGAATTTGGCTTCCCCAAGTAATTTGTAATTTAGCTTCTTCTAAAGCTTTTTTCTCAACACTCTTTTTGCGTATTTCTAATTCGTATAATTTAGCTCGAAGTTGTTTCATCGCTTGCGAGCGATTTTTATGCTGTGAGCGATCGCTTTGACATTGTACTACGACTCCTGTTGAAGTATGAGTTATTCTCACTGCAGAGTCAGTAGTATTAACATGTTGACCCCCTGCGCCTCGAGCTCGATAAGTGTCAATACGTAAATCTGTGGGATTAATCTCGATGTCGATATCTTCATCTATTTCTGGAGAAACGAATACTGATGCAAAGGAAGTATGTCGTCTGTTGCTAGCATCGAACGGAGATCTTCTTACTAGGCGATGCACACCGGTTTCTGTCCTTAGCCAACCGTAAGCATACTCACCGGTAAATTTTATTGTAGCACTTTTTATACCAGCTACCTCACCTGGAGAAACCTCGATTAATTCTGTTGCAAATTCGTGTTGAGTGCCCCACCGCAAATACATACGAAGCAGCATTTCTGCCCAGTCCTGTGCTTCGGTTCCACCTGAACCGGCTTGGATATCTAAATAAGCATTATTGATATCCATTTCCCCAGAAAACATGCGTTGGAATTCTAATTCGTCAATTTTGTTAGCTATATTATTTAAATCATCTACTAAACTAGAAAAACTAGTTTCATCATTTTCCTGAGCAGCAATTTCTAATAATTCTTTAGTATCACTTAAAGAACTATGCAAGTGATCTAAAACGCTGATTACTTTTTCTAATTGAGCACGTTCTTTATTTAAGGAACGAGTTTTCTTAGGGTCGCTCCAAGTGGCGGGATTTTCTAATTCGCGGACAATTTCTGCAAGTCGTGTAGCTTTATTTTCGTAGTCAAAGATACCTCCGAAGAGTCTGCTCGCGCTCTTTAAGATTGTTAATTTGTTCAAAAATTGATTTTGTTTCTAGCATAATTTGACTTTCTCATTATAAATAAATATTTAAAACCTCTCAAATAGAAATTGAATTGCCTTGCTCGGTTATGCCAAAGTCCAGTATTTGAAGTTTGATTATGCCTTGTTAAACAAACTATATCGATTGGTTTGAAATATTTCTCTAATCTTTGCCAAAGTAAAAACCCGACCGGTGTAAATTTTTTTTTAATCCATTGATCAGCAATGACCCAACCTATCACTTTTTCTGGCTTTAAAATTCTTGCGATTTCAGAAGCGACTTTTTCCAATTCATCATAAAATTTAGTTTTCTCGCAAGAAATTTTACCAATACATTTTTTGTCATCAGAATATTTAATGTTATTCGAGTATGGTGAATCAATAAAAACAAAGTCAACAGAATTATCTTCAAGTGGAATTTTCCGTGAGTCATTTTTGATTATATCAGGCCTGACAATATTTAAATCATAACCAATTACTTTCCTATTTAATTCTTTTGCAACATCAATTGTCGTACCACTTCCGCACATAGGATCAACAACTAGATCACCCTCTTTTGTATATCGTTGCAATAAATTCCAAATTACCATTGCCGGAGTAACGCCGTTATATTTGTTATTTCCATGCGGCTTATTTCCATAATTTTGTCTCGGAAAATCCCAAAGAGTCGTCGATTCGATTTGTAAAGTCATAGGTTCTTCAATTTTATAGGAAAAACATTTTGTCTTTA
>CAYFQQ010000191.1:0-4167 GCA_964345265.1 uncultured Coxiellaceae bacterium | reverse complement strand
AATATCAACAGGATTGTATGATGGTAGATTAGGTAAATTTTTATATAAGAAACGCATTGGAATAAAAGGAAAGGGCAAGCGTAATAGTTTAAGAACTATAATTGCTTTTAAGAAAGAAGATAAAGCGTTTTTTATGTATGGATATGCTAAGAATGTTCGTGCAAATATTGGTGAAAGAGAAAAACAAGCATTACTTAAGTTGGCTAAAATTTATTTTTCATACAATAATGTGCAAATTACTGAAGCAATAGATATGAAGAAAATTATAGAGGTGTTGTGATGGATAAATCAATTTTAGAAACAGTGCATGAATCAGCAAAAGACTTACATGAGATAGGTTTAGTTGATGCTATAACAATGCGTGAATTTGATTCCTTGTGCTTACAAGAAGTTCACGAAATGAAACCTAAAGAAATAAAGGAAATTAGAATTCGTGAAAGAGTAAGTCAACCAGTTTTAGCTAGATACTTAAACGTTAGTCCATCCTCTGTCAAGCATTGGGAAAGAGGAGAAAAACATCCGAGTGGTCCAGCTCTTAAGCTATTGAATATTGTTGCAAAAAAAGGGTTACAGGCTGTAGCTTAAAATGTCTAAAGAATAACTTTAATCTCTTAATTATTTTAAAAAAACATGCAAAATTGTCACTCTAGTGACAATTTTACCTTGTAATTTTGTCATTTGAGTGATCAAATTGCAGAAAAAGGCGGGTAAGAGAAGAGTTTGTCTTTAAAGCAGGTAGTGACGGAATTGTTAAGTTATTGTAGTATTAACTAATACTTTACACAAAGGGAAGTTATTATGAAAAATAATGAAATTATCGAGATTGCAAAACGTTTATATGCCAGGAATATGCTGGCTGCCTGATGGCAATATTAGTGTACGGCACAATAATGAGATTGCAATTACACCTTCGGGCAAGGCTAAAGCATTTATTACCAGCGATGATATAGCTAGAATGAATCTAGATGGCAGGATGATTTTGGGTAATGTTCGCATTTATTTTGGATAAAGGTGTATTTAAAGCAACTGAAATCAGTTTGATCCGATAATGAAAAAAGTAATAGCTGTTATTTTGTTAATAATATCTATAGTATGCAATGCGGATACATTTTCACCAAATACTTATTACCAAGTGTGTTTTACACCGAATGCTAATTGTACTGCTAAAATAGTTGGAGCAATTAAAGAAGCAAAGAGATCTATATTAGTTCAGGCTTATTCTTTTACTAGTCGGCCGATCATAAAAGCTTTGGCATCAGCAAAATATAGAGGTATTGATGTAAAAATTCTCCTCGACAAGAGTTTGATAATAAATGGAAATCAATATTATTCTCCGATCCCTTATTTCCAAAGTCAAAATATATGGATACAGATCGATTATTTGCCAGTGGTTGCGCATAATAAAGTTATAATTGTTGATGATAGTACAGTTATAACTGGCAGTTTTAATTTTACTCGTGCAGCGCAAAGAGATAATACGGAAAATGTATTAATTATTCATGATTCCAAGCTTGCTCAGAAATATACCGAAAATTGGTACGAGAGAGCGAAGCAGAGTATAAGTGTACAGGAAGCAGTTAAAAAGTTGTTTTAATCCGAATTCGACATAACAGTAAGTTCTAGTCATTCCGGAAAATTTGCATAGCAAATTTATCCGGAATCCAGAAGTTTTTTTGAAGTTTAGCAGCTTAAATAAAATATAGATTCCCGCTTTCGCGGGAATGACGTATTCTCTTATGTCGAATTGAAATTACTAAGGCCTACTTTTTTCGTGAAATCTTCGTAATAAAATAACTGCGCCTATTGATACACCAAACATAAAGCCCATACTAACGCCAACTGCTCCCCAATGAAATATAAAAGCTAATATATAACTAACTGGAATACCAATTACCCAAGTGGCCATTATTCCTACTAACATTGGTACTTTGGTATCACGAAAGCCACGCAAAACTCCTGTACTGATATTTCTTATGCCATCAAAGAGTTGTGAAAAAGCAGCAACAGCTAATAAAAAAACAGCGGTATGCATTGTTGCAAAGTATGCTGATTGATGAATATTTAGATAAAGACTAATTAATAATTTTGGAGCAAATAAATAAACCAGTGCAATTGCAAACATAAAGATTGTTCCTAATAATAATCCGGCATGACCTAATGGTCTTGTTGCAGGTTTATCATTCCTTCCTAATGCTTGTCCAACTAGGACAGCACTAGCTTGAGCTATGCCATAAGGTATCATAATAATAATCATGTTTAACTGAATCATAATTTGCCATGCTGCTAATGACGCTTGACTTATTAAACCACAAAAAATAGTAGACAAAGAGAAAGCTGTTAATTCGGCACCATATTGAATGCTTATTGGATATCCGACTGTAAATAGTTTTTTAAGATACGTCCAACTGAAAATTTTACTGGAAGAAAAAATTTTATACTTATTAAATTGATTTTGTAACAAGTAAATCACAATCAATATAAATATTGTCCACGACATAAACGCATTTGCATATGCCATACCAGCCATTCCAATTTTAGGTAAACCAAATACGCCAAATAGTAATCCATAACCAGGAATTAACATTAGTATTAAACTTAAAATACTTAAAATTAGTACAACTCTTGCTTTTTCTATTGCCACAACAAACTGTGAACAACATACAATCCAGATGCTTGGTAATATGCCCCATATCAAACCGTGAAAATATTTTTGAGTCAGAATGATAAGTTGTTCCTGTTGATGAAAGAACTGTAATATAAGTCCGATGTGCCACATTATGAAAATTATCGGTATACCAATTAACGTTCCTAGTAGCAAACCAGAACGTAAAATTAGTCCTAATTGCTCATTTTTTCCGGCACCGAAAGCATAACCGACCACAACTCCAACTGAGAACAAGATTGACCAAGCTATAACTGACAGTGTGATAGAAAGGCTGCTTACTAAAGCGCCCGCTGCTAGCTGAGCATGACCTAACTGGGCAATTAGCAACATAGCTATAAACAAGTTGATTGCATTAACAAGTCGCGCCCCTACTATTGGTATAGCTAATTTTACTGTTTTTTTACTTGCCGATGATAATGTTATTTTTGAAGTTGGAATTTTTTTCATAACTTTCCTATAGTCATGTGTTTCCTACACATTAACTTCAAGTCTAATATTACTATTAAATATACTATTCGTACATAAAGAGTGTTATAAGCCTGGATCTAGAAATTTTTGGATATTTGGAGGTTTTTCGAAATGATGAGTTATTGAAGCAGATTTCCAACTTGATAATTCCGTAGAACTTGAAAAGTTACTTGTTATTAGAACTATTAGCACTAAAGATAGTATAGGTCCGATAAATGAAAGTAATTTATAGGGCAGTGCTGCTCGTTTTGGTTGTTCTCCGTATTTATTTTTTCTCTCATCCCCTGGAAGAAGAAGAATAAATAGGGGCCATATTTGCCCAATAAGTGGTACCAAAAGTAATAATATCCACCAACCACTAAAATTAAAATCATGCAGTCTTCTAATTTTTAGTAAAATTGAATTAATAATTACACTAATGAAGAGTAAGATAACGATGATATATAATAAGATTTGTGATAACTTGAAATTTGTTGAGGTTATAAAGTCAGCGGAATTTGCAAGTGCTATTGCAGCAAAGAATAAAACAGCCCAAAATGAACATAACCCAAAATACTTAACACGGTTTATTCTAGCTGGTCTAAGTTTAAAAAAATCAAACCCTGTCCATACATCTCTTTGTCTAGTCTCTGTTTGCCATATTGACACTCATAAATAATACCTCACTCAAATCTGATCGTGTAGTAGACATTTATTTACAATCAAAAAGATCATTATAGCATAACAAATAATCATTTCGTTATTATGTGCGTCTAAATGTCAGTAGCACGGTAATTGTCCGGACTTGTAGCACGCAATCTGTCCGGTTTCATGGAGCTGGTTTCTTGATAATACTAAATCCTGTTCAACTTGTTCATCCGTAATCCATGGAACACAATTTCGCCACTTGGTAATACTTGACATTGGAATCATATATCAACCAGCAATTCTCATTTTGATGCTGTCATTCTCGCGAATGCGAGAATCCATTTAATTTGGGGCTCTTTGGATACCCGCCTTCGCGGGTATGACGTGAAATAGCACTTAAAATTGGT
>CAYFQQ010000190.1:0-2007 GCA_964345265.1 uncultured Coxiellaceae bacterium | reverse complement strand
TATAGCAATGAAAGATATAGGGTTAAGCGCCTTTTCAGTTTTTTTTACGCAGAGTTCTTCATTTTTAGAGCATCAAAGACTAATGGGCAAACGTCAGGGCAAATGTAATGCGGGTTCATTCTTTCAATATCAGCAATTCTCATTTTGATGCTGTCATTCTCGCGAATGCGAGAATCCATTTAATTTGGGGCCCTTTGGATACCCGCCTTCGCGGGTATGACGTGAAATAGCACTTAAAATTAGTCAAAATTAGAATTACGGATATAGCTTGACTTTTATCGTCATAAGTTTATTATATAAAATATCACATTGCGAAAAGCAATGTGACGATGTTAATGAAGTTTGTTAGCAAGTTTCATTAAAAAGGCGTGTCGCTAAGGTGGTTGTACACCTCAACGACACTAACCAAGTCAACCTAACTAGGAGGTCGAAATGGCTAAACATAGTTTATCCAAAAATCTTCATAAATTAAACTTTTCTCGTCAGCAAATTGATGCTTTTTGTCCAATAGTGTTAATAGGCTGCAAAATGGCGGAGCTTTTAAGCAATAGTAAGAGCAATGACCTTGAACATAAAAATGAGATAGATAGTATCGTTAACGAGTGGAATGTTGCAGCATCGGAGTTTGTAGTAATAATGCTTAGAGGCAGAAGTTTAAAACAGATGGAGGGTTAATTGGGGGCTATTGCTGCAGGATAGTCCTGCAGCTTTGGCCTCAAATAAGTTGTTATAAAAGTAATAACAAGAGCTAAAAACAAATGGCAATAGGAAATGTATTGACAAATATTCTTATTATGGTTTATACTTATAGTCAAATAATCCCGATATGTGGATTTTATGATCATCCTGCAAGCATTGCGCTTGCAGAGCCCAGTTGCCTGCGCGCTGGGCTATTTTTTATGGGGGCATGGAAAGTTGGGGAAGAAGCGAGTTTACTGTTTTGTCGATGGTTTTAATTTATTTCACGCAATAGATGATTTGCGTCCTAAAAATAATCGTCTTAAATGGCTTGATCTTGCTAAATTAACAGAGGCCTTTATTATGCCCAGCGCTGAGGAACTAAAAGCTGTTTATTATTTCTCGGCTTATCCTACATGGTTACCTGAAAGCCATAAAATTCATAAGAAATATGTAAAAGCATTGCAAGCTGTTGGGGTTATACCTGTAATGGGAAGATTTAAGGAGAAGAAACGATTTTGTAAAGCAGTATGTCGTAAACATTGGATATCACACGAAGAAAAAGAAAGCGATGTTAATCTTGCATTGTATATGTTACATCATGCCCATCTTAGGAATTATGATAAGGCAATTATTATTACAGCCGATTCGGATTTATGCCCCATAATTAATCTATTAAGAAGCAGCTTTCCTGATAAGGAAACTCTGATTTTAACACCTCCAAACAGATATTCTATTGCGAGAGAATTTAGGTACAATGTCCCAACAAAGAAAATAAAGATAAAGCATTTACAGGCAAATTTGTTGCCTAATGAAATTTATGGTTCTAACCAAAATTTTTTAGTAACAATACCTAACAAATATAAATAATTTTTTGTGATTTCTGTGGGGCACTCTTGGGGCACTAGACCACAAATAATGACCATAAATGGCAAAAATGGACAAAACTTAAAATTTTATAAGTTTGATTTAATTATTGTTATTTGTTGTAATCTTTTATTGTTTATTGGTTAAATGTGCTTCCTAAGCTGGTAACGTGAGTTTGATTCCCATCACCCGCTCCAATAAAATCATTTTCCCCGTTTCTGATAGCATTCGATAAATTTTTCTATACTTCGATCATAGGTTTTTTCAACATCATTTGGGAAAAAACACGCAGGCAATTCGTCATTTTGCCGGTGATGTTGTATGCATTCGCAACAGATGCCTTTTCGAGGACATGGGTAACTACAAATGCAACTTTTTTGATTACTTGTTTTTTTACGTTCCATAATTTTACTCCATAATAAATTTTATGCTTTTATAATGGTCAAAACAACCTCTCTATTC
>CAYFQQ010000189.1:0-2337 GCA_964345265.1 uncultured Coxiellaceae bacterium | reverse complement strand
AGAAAGCATACTGATGACCAAGAAGACGATATACTTGTACGTACAAATTGGAGTGCCAACTATCAAGATCACGGAAGTATGCTATATGGGTTTGTTCAAAGATTATACAATCTAAATTTTTCTGCGAAAAATTTAGAAGCAATTCAAACTATGATAGATGCAATACGTTTTTTAATCGAAAATAATGCAGACTCGGATCCTCCACCGCCATTAAGTGTTATACAACACATATGGCTATGCGCTAATGCTCCTATAAAACCAAAGTGGTTAAACCTACCATTAACTAAATTGGATGAAACCAAAAAGAAATCCCTTAGAGGGGCTGGAAAAACTTATTCTATACCAGTGATTTGTCAGCTTTTTGAGAAAGCAATCGATAGTAGAAATATAAAAAAACAATTTAAAGAAACTATTCTCAACTCGATTATCGCACTTGTTGAAGTGATGCTAAAGCAAAAACCTGAGCTAACAAAGAAGACCTATCCAACAAACCATGTATGGCAAAATGACCCGGAGAAACTTCCTAAATGGCCGAATACAACTATGTTGAAGGTAGCCATCGATGTAAAGCATGCAAGATTAGCGGGAATACTTTTAAAGTATTCTAATTGGGAAGATGTAAAACACAATGTCGTTAATTATTTAAAAAGTATCACTGAAGCAAGGCCTATCGACAAAGAAGCTAGAAAAATTGCTATGCAGGAATTATTATTAAAGATTTATTCAAATAGCAGATTATCTCCAGAAATCCCTTCACAAATTGAGCAATTTCGTGAGGAAAATAAGGACCTTGATAACATGTTAAGCGCCATGGAAGCTCTCCACAGTGTTTTCGAATCTGGAAGTAAAAAAATTGAAGAAAAGGTAACATCATTGGTTTCCGAAAAGAACTGTGAACACAATGATGTTTATCATCTGATCACCGATACTCAACGAACTCGCTCTTTTTTGGGTTTTGGAAATTACAAACTTAATGAAGGAGCAACACAGGAAAGCCCAACGGTGAAAAATCTTCGTCAGGAATGTGGTAAAAATTTGGATATGATTTTTGAATTACTTGAAGGCGTTATAAAACAAAACCTTGATCGAGCATCCCGGGAATATCCGTACTTATTAAGAGAAATGGCTCGATCTTATTTCTCACGTTGCGATCAATCCCTTAATACTGGACAAAGAATTATAATTGAAGAAGTAAATAAATATTTGGCTGATGATATGAAACTCAACCTGAATACATTAAATCCATCTTCTCCTTCACCCTTGCCTCCTCAAGAAACAGCTTCGACTTCAACAGCTCCAAATGGTTCTACTACAACTACGTCTTTACAGGAACAACTTGAACCACCTCAGTCACAAATTCCACCATCTCCACCACCATTACACATTACATCGTCATCGACACTGACATTAGCTATGCAAGAGGAAAGGACACCACCGCCACTACCTCCACGGGCTTCACAAAATCCTACACCGACATCGATTGAAGGCGAACAACAACTTAAAGAATCTATGAAATCGGTACCTCCTTCGACCGATTCGGAAACATCACAACCAAATGTACCAGCAACAGTACCACCACCATCGCCACCATTATCAGATGGTTCATCACCGCCACCTCAACAAGATCCTATGCAGACATCAATTGAGGGTGAACAACAACCTGTAGAACACACATTAATGTCACCAACATCGTCACAATCTCCATTACCTACACAAAATAATGAAGCATCTGCACCAAATGTATTCGAATCAACTACATCGGCGCCACCAACACCGCCACCATTGCCACAGAAACCGGCACACCACACTAAGCCTTTGACAGATGATCATGAAAAGCCAACCAGTACTCATCCTCCACAAAGTGGTAGGAGAAGCATAGAACCAAAACAAGAAAAAAACCTTGTGGAATTGTTACAAGCAAGTCCGACATTTACAAAATTGCATAACGCTACCCAAGATTCGGACGATGAAGACGATCAGGAAAAACCTTCTTCAACCGGACCATCACCTTAAAATAATTCGCGATTTCCCGCGGCAATTATATCCGCGGGATCCTTTTCAAAATGTAAATTCAAACAAATGACACAAATTTATTCGGAACCAAATGTGTCATAACAAATATCATTTGGCGTTGTTGAATAAATAGCTTAATAACGATCGTCATTCCCGCGAAAGCGGGAATCTCATATCAATGGCAATTAATATGCAGGCATTCCAAGGATTCATTTTATTAATTGCAAAACATTTAATACCAATTTCTTTGACTTGCCGTTCAAATGTTCTAGCCATAACTTTATCTCCCAGTAATTGTTTAAATCGGAACATGGCGGTTTCAGC
>CAYFQQ010000188.1:0-3816 GCA_964345265.1 uncultured Coxiellaceae bacterium | reverse complement strand
ACCTTCATTGAGATGTGTATTTCCCTTTCTGTTACTATTATTATCAATTTTGTTGTTATTTTTAGGTGGTGTAATACAAATTGATACCTTATTTTTCTCTATTGTAGCAACAATTTTATATTGCATCATGTGTCTTTATTTTCTAAAAACTAATTTTTCTTTTTTTGTGATTTCATTTTTGTTTTTGTTTGGACAATTTACTGCGATATGCTCAAATATACTAATTGAATCTGGTGCATATATGGCAGAAATAAATCACTATGGATATGTAACAGGAGCAACTGCTAGATTAGTTTTCTTGAATGTGTTATTTTTTTATTCTGCTTACATTATCTATAGTAAGAGTTTTAAAAATATTCATTATAAATTTATTAATCTTTCAAAAATTTTGGTTGTTTTAATTCATTTTGTTATGGTTTCTTACTATATAGTTTGTGGATATGTATTACTGCATTATGGTAGCCCATTAATAAAGCATATAGATCGTTTTGTTTACCATTCTTCTATACCGCACACATTTTTTTTAATTTCAAATCTTTTTCTCACATTAGCATTTATGCAAGGAGTAATCGCTGTTTACTATTTAAAAAACAGAGATTATAGAAAAATTAAATATTGTTTCATTAATTTAATTTTATTAATAGTATATAGGATATTTTTTGGTGATAAATGGTCAGGATTATTTTTTTGTTATGTGTTGTTTTTTGTACCAATTTTAGTGTGGATGTATCATTGTGCATTTAGATTTAGAAAGCAAATTTTTATAATTTGTTTAATATCATTTTTATCTTTAGGTATAACGACATCATTATTGATTACATATTATTACAGTGTTAATGGAGTAAGATCTTCCCAACTTATTACTAAAATTAAAGATAGACTGGCTGAACAGGGTCAAATATGGTGGGCTGTTGATGAGAGTATAATGCGATCTGCAACCGTGTACCCGATGGATTCGTTGAGTCATAATGAAAAAATGGGGCAATATAGACTTATGAAAGCTCTTACTAATGATCAGTTAGTTAAGCGTTATAAAAATCTAGGTGTAACTTTCACAATGGGTTTTCCTGCTATTTTTCTTTATGAGTATGGATATTTAGAAACCGCATTATTAGTGGTGGTTTGTGGTATGTTAATGGGTTGTTTATTATGTTGGATGATGACTGCGATATTGAGTTGCGATATCATATTATCTTTTCTGCTTATTCGAATCTATTTAATGTTACTTAATGGTTTTTCCATGGGAGATATATATAGGTTTGGTGATTGGAAATTTCTTGTAACAGTGCTTTTATTAGTGATGTATATGTTGGTTTTATTTAATAGTAAACCTTTAAGAAGCAGCTAGTTATTGGCTAAGAAAGTATTAAGGGGTGTTGGTATAATGATTGTAGTTGATGATCGTTGGTTAGGTTCTCATGGTATAGGTAGGTTCGCTAGTGAAGTAATTTCTAGACTTGATAATGTTGAAAGGATTGGTTTGTCTGGTAATCCATCAGAATTGTGGCAAATTTTTAGTTTGCCTATTAAGTTGTTATCAAGAAAACGTGGGGTATTTTTTACACCGGGTTTTAATGCTCCGATTTATTCTCCCATACCTTATATTTTTACCTTACATGATTTAATTCATTTAAATTTGAAAGAAGCGACAAGTTTATCTAAAAAAGTTTATTATAATGTTGTTGTAAAGTGGTCAGCAAAACGAACATTTGGAATTTTAACTGTATCAAACTATTCTAAACAAGATATTTTAGGTTGGTTAAATATTCCGGAGGAAAAGGTTGTTGTAACGGGATGTGGTGTAAGTCAGAATTTTTCTTTGCGAGGGAAGATTTATGAACCAGGTTATCCTTACGTTTTTTGTTTAGGTAATATGAAACCTCATAAAAATGTTGTTCGTCTTGTTAATGCTTTTGCACAGGCAGATATAGATAGAAACCATCGATTGCTCATTGCAACTGAAACGACATCTGAACTGCAATCTCTAATTAAATCGCTGGATATCCAAAATAGGGTTATTTTTACAGGTTTTATTGATGAGAACGACTTGCCTGCTTATTATCGAGGAGCGAAAGCTTTTGCTTTCCCTTCATTATATGAAGGATTCGGTCTGCCAATTCTTGAAGCAATGGCTTGTGGCACTCCAGTTATTACGTCAAATGTAACTGCGATGCCAGAAGTGGCAGGTGAAGCAGCAATATTGGTTGATCCCTATAGTATAAGTTCAATTACTCGTGGTATTGAACGAATTATTAATGATGCTGATTTACAACAAACTTTCTGTAGTAAAGGGTTGAAAAGAGTTAAACTGTTCACTTGGGATAAAACAGCGGCTGTAGTTAAAGAAGTATTAGATAGAGCTTTAAAAATTCAATGAAAATAGCGATCGTCCATGATTGGTTAATAAAGTATGCTGGTGCTGAACGAGTACTTGAGCAAATGTTAATATGTTTTCCTGAAGCAGATCTTTTTTCTGTAATTGATTTTTTGGATTCTGAACAACGCAAACATGTGCAAAATAAATTTGCAATTACCACCTTTATTCAAAAATTACCTTATGCAAAGACGAAATATCAAAATTATTTACTATTAATGCCATTAGCGATAGAACAGTTAGATTTATCTGATTATGATTTAATAATTTCTAGTTCACATGCAGTAGCAAAAGGAATTATAGTAGGTCCTGACCAATTACACATAAGCTATATTCATTCACCAATGCGTTATGCATGGGATTTGCAACATGAATATTTAAAACAAGCACAGCTAACTAAAGGCATTAAGTCTTGGTTGGCAAGACAAATTTTGCACAAAATGCGGATTTGGGATTTACGAACCAGCAATGGAGTAGATGTATTTTTAGCTAATTCAAAATATATAGCTCGTCGAATTTGGAAAATATATCGGCGTAAGGCTTTTGTTATTTATCCTCCTGTTGATGTTGATGCTTTTACGCTGAAAGAAGAAAAAGATGATTTTTATTTAACTGTTTCTCGTGTGGTTCCTTACAAACGTGTCGATTTAATCATAAAAGCATTTTCACAAATGCAGGAAAAACGTTTGGTTGTAATCGGCGAGGGTTCTCAGATGCGCAAAATTCGTAAACTTGCCACATCTAATATTACTTTGTTAGGATCTCAATCTTTTCCTGTATTGTTAGATTATATGCAGAGAGCAAAAGCATTTGTTTTTGCAGCAGAAGAGGATTTTGGTATTAGCCCAGTAGAGGCCCAGGCATGTGGCACGCCGGTGTTGGCTTATGGCAAAGGTGGATGTTTAGAAACTATTCGTGGTTTGAGACACGAAAAGCCTACAGGTATTTTTTTTAAGGAACAAACTGTAGAGAGCATAATTGATATAGTGAATAAATTTGAGAGCAATTCTCAAATTATAACTTCATTTAATTGTCGGCAGAATGCTTTTAGATTTTCTATTGAAAATTTTAGACATAATTTTATTAATTTTGTTAATAGAAGAGTCACAGAGTTCTCTTCAAATAAGTATATGTGAGTCTCCATAGGTATAACTAGGATGTTTTAATTGTTACGTTTCACGTGAGCGAAATTCACGTAGTTACCCTCCTTTCCTCATCGTATCCGCAACTCTTCTCATTCATCTCGTAACCCTTCTCGTCATCCCGCGGCTTGACCGCGGGATCCAGAACATGCGCGACGCAGTGTAATGAACATCCTTGTTACTCAGCAATTCTCATTTTGTTAATTAAATCTACTCCGTTGGCATTTAAATTTTGTCATCCCGTCATGGATTGACGGGATCCAGGCTACAGGGATGTAAAAAGCATACTAAATTTGCGTC
>CAYFQQ010000187.1:0-10731 GCA_964345265.1 uncultured Coxiellaceae bacterium | reverse complement strand
TTTTGCAATTAATAAAATGAATCAACTTGGAATGCCTGCATATTAATTGCCATTGATATGAGATTCCCGCTTTCGCGGGAATGACGATCGTTATTAAGCTATTTATTCAACAACGCCACTTTGTAGTAAGGCGTTTGATTTTCTACTCTTGCTGTCAATAAACTCAATTTTTCATTTGCATCGGTTGTCAACCTTATATTATCGTTAAGAAGATCTGAATTTAGCGCTTCTTGTATTAAGTGAATGCATAAAAAATATGATTGTGGATTTGTGTATAAATCTGCTAGAGCCAAAAATATTTTAGGCCAATGATTTTCAAAATGCCTCCTGTTTTCTAAACACCATTTACATAGTCGTCTAAATACTTGTGGCAGGATAAATCTAGGCAAAGTTGTTTTGATATCCTCTATCTCAACATTTTTACGATTACGATTACGATTACAAAGATTACATAATTTAGTAATTAAATTGCCAATTGCGTATTGCTCTAAATTATCTATTTGGTTTTTTGTAATTTGTGATGGAATTTTTGATAATGACAATATAGTATGCAAAATAATTTGTAATTCTTCTCTCTCAGCGCAAAGTAAAAAAGAATTTTGCTCAAAAATCCAATAGAGTGAAGCTTGTTTGAAGAAAATAGGTAATCTAGCTTCACGAGTTTGTAAAAGATTAAGCAATAACATGATAAGAAACTCTGAATAATCTTTGTTAGGTTTTAATAAATTTTTTAAACAATTTAAATATCTTAACGATACTCTTGATAATGCTTCGGCCGAAACATCAGCTCTATCTAAAATTTCATTAGCTAAATTATTAAAATCTACATACTTGAAGCCAAAAAGCTCACGAATTTTTTGATTCATCTCCAATTTTTCTAATACTTGATCGAATTGTTCTCGTAAGTTTCCAATATCCATATTATAACCTAATAGTAACTGTACAATTTTGTCTTGCGCTGTATAGATTGCTAGATGAATTGGAGTGTTTTTTATTTTACCTTTATTCGGATCAACTCCTTGATATAGTAAAAATCTAATTACAAGCTCTTTTTTATCACTTTTTTCTTTACTCATGACAGCATAAGCAATGGGAGTATATCCTTCGTTATTATAATTATCTTTAACACCGTCCCAACCAGGTAATAGTGATAAGAACCTTAACATACTTATATCACCGAAATGAGCAGCCCAATGCACTAATGAATCACCATTCTGATCAGTAGATTCAAGGGTAATTTCACCTTTTAATAATCTTCTTTTAATCGTATAATACCAGCCTTCTTTGATAGCCGAAATCGGGTTTGCACCGCTGTAATACGTGCTCTCATCATAATAATCAGGAAAACGATTATCTTTATTTGAACTTTTTTTAGCTTTGTATATTTCAATTAATATATCAGCCATCCAGTGTTGTTTTATTTGAAAAACCCTGTGTAACAAAGTATTGTTATGTTGATCAACCGAAGAATTTATATCATTTTCTTTAAGCCACTGATCGATATTTTTTATGAATTCTTCTTTGGTTTTACTGTTTAGAATTTGTTCTAGGTTTATTGCTGGGTTAGCATTGTTATTAGTTTCGTCATAAGTAGTAGGGTCAAATCTTGAAAATAAATTTTCAAACGAAATAGGTGAATCTTCATTAGAAGAAGGTTTTGGTTTCCCAATAAATCTTACAAGTGCGCTAGTATTTCCGAAGCCTAGTGATTTTAAAAGCTTTTGTTTGAAATCTTCCGATGTTGGTGTCAACTCTGATAAAGTTGTTGTTTGTCGAGATAGAGTAATATTAGTCTCAGCTTGTAACATGCGATTAATCTCAGAAAAACCAGGTTTTTCATCGATAAAACCACTACATGGATTATTTTGTGCATTATATCCGCGAATATACCATCTCCTTAGTTGAATTATATAAATGAGTTCGATTACCCCTTTTATTGGTGGTGTATTGTTAATACTGTCGTTGTTATATCTACCCTGTATTTCAATATTAGGCGATTTTCTTTTGTTACCAAATAAAAACATAAAATTTTGCAATAAATAAGCAAATTAAAATTGTTCAAGTTATAAATTATAAATCGTAAGATTATTATAAGTATAAATATTTGAGTGCAAGTTATTTCTTTGTTTTTTTCTTAGGCTTTTTCTTCTTCTTTTTTTCACCAAACTCTTTAGCTTTTTTCGCAAATTCTAACATTCTTTTTTGCACCGCTATATCTATCGTTTTGCTGTCCTTACCGGTAAGTATTTTAATACCTTCATCAATGTTAGAAACCGCATAAATATGGAATTTACCTTGTTTGACAGCATCAATTACATTGTCATGTAACATGAGGTGATCAACATTACTCTTTGGAATAATTACCCCTTGCTTACCGGTCAAACCTTTTATCTTACATACCTGAAAAAAGCCTTCAATCTTTTCGTTTACACCGCCAATTGCTTGTACTTCACCATGTTGATTAGCTGAGCCGGTTACTGCTAAATCTTGACGAATCGGATAACCGGATAAGCTTGATAGCAGTGCATAAATTTCAGCTGAAGTAGCACTGTCTCCTTCAACTTCTTCATAAAGCTGCTCAAATGCGATGCTTGCTGAAAAAGCAAGTGGTACGTTAATAGCATATTTACCACCAAAAAATCCTGATAGAATCATCGAAGCTTTGTTGTGAATCCGGCCGCCGAGTTTTACTTCACGATCAATATTCATTACTCCTTCATTACCTACATAAGTACGGGCAGTAATACGTGAAGGTTTACCGAAGCTATAATCACCTAGTGATAAAACAGATATACCATTGATTTGTCCTAAAACTTCTCCTTTAGTATCGATAAGTATCGTACCTTCTTCGATCATCTCCTGAATTAGCTGTTCAATGCGGTTTGATCTATATATTTTTTCATCAAGTGCTTTTTGTACATCCTCGCTTTTTACTAGTTTGTTACCATTTTTGCCTGCCCAATAATTTGATTGACGTACTAAATCAACGATATCGCCGAATTTAGTGACTAATTTATTTTGGTGGTCTACTGTACGAGCGCCATATTCAACAATTCTTGCCACAGCAGATGGGGAAAAATGTTTTAATTCTTCTTCCCGACATATGGATCCTACAAATTGTGCGTACTGTTTGATCGTTTCAGGTTTACGGTCCATTCTAGTTTCGAAGTCTGCTTTTATTTTAAATAATTCAGTGAAATCTTGATCCCAATTAAACAATAAGTAGTATAAAAATGGATCGCCTATTAGAATTACTTTAGTTCGTAATGGAACAGGCTCAGGTTCTAGAGTGCGTGTTATAAAGGCACCCAATGCCTCTGCCATGCTTTCAACGGCTACTTCTTTGTTTTTTAAAGCACGTTTTAAAATTTGCCAAGCGAGAGGTTTAGTAAGTAAGTCGAGGGCTTCAATTATAAGATAACCACCATTAGCTCTATGTAAAGAACCTGCCTTAATCATTCTAAAATTAGTCACTAAAGTACCAAACCAGCCTTGCTGCTCAATACGACCTAATAAATTTGGTCCTATTGGATTTTTTTCTAAAATTACTGGTGCACCTTGCAATTTACTATTGTCTACGATCAAATTAACTCGATATTCATCAAATGCAGGTTCTTGTCCCCCCAAAATCATTGACATTTTTGATGGTTGTGGCATTTGCTCCATTTGCTTAATTTGTTTGAAAGCTTGAACATTCTTGAGCAGATATGCTCGTGTCTCTGATAGAAATTTAACAACTTCTTCATAATCAGTGTATTTTCCCTTCAAATCATTTATTAAATGATCAACCGCGAAACCAATTACACGTTGATCTAATTCACGCATGCGCTCTTTTCCTTGTTTCTGAAGTTCTTCTACTTGTCTTAACGTCTCACGCATTTCGCTTTGCAATTCTTCTTGTTTAGCATCAATTTCTTGACGCTCTTTTTCACCAAGTTCAGTTTCCTTCTCGAGTGCAAAGGCTTTTTCTTCACCTATTGGTACCGCTGCCATGCCCTGAGGAGTTTGCAATAGTTTAAATCCCATTTGTTCAGCTTTTTTTTCTAATTCTAATAATAATTCTTTACTTCGTTTCTGAAACTCTTGCTCAATCCGTTCTTGCTCCTGCTCATAATCTTTACCCTCAAAAGCTTTAGGTACTTCTGTTTTTAGTTCAACTACCATCTGATCCATATCATCTTTAAATTCTCGACCTTTACCAGCAGGTAAATGAAGCGTACGTGGTTTATCCTGATCTTCAAAGTTATTGATATAAAGCCAATCATCGGGCACAGGTTTATTTTTCGCGTCTTTTTCGAGGAACTTGCGAACAATTGTAGTTTTTCCGGTGCCAACTGGGCCAAGAGCATATATATGATAACCATGATCTTTAACTTCGATGCCAAATGATAAGGCGCTCAAAGCTCTATCTTGACCAATAAATTCTTCTAACTCTGGTAAACTTTTAGTACTTGTAAAGTTAAATTCTTTGAGGTCGCAGTAATGTCGTAACTGCTTAACGGATAATTCATGATTTGTTTTGTTAGCCACTACAAAGTCTCCTTTTTATATAATTCGGTGATTATAACATGATATATAAAGGATTAAACTAGGCATTTTTAAAAAAATTATATGACCGATCAGTTTGACAAAAGCAACCGATGTAAGTTAAATTTTATAAGAGATGAATTTGTGAGGAGATAGATTTATGCGAACCTGTGCATTTGAAAAACTTAAAAGAGATATTTCTCGTTATGTTTCCAGTGGAGAGATTGATGGATTACTCAATCAACTTGAAGAAGCCGTAATTGAACGTGATGCTTTTATGGTTGATCACGTGATTTCTGGTTTACTTGGAGGATTCGTAGCACGATCGGCAATGATGATGTTAAATCCAACGTTGAGTATTTTATTCATGTCCAGAATGTTAGGATTTTGTTTAAGCAAAGTCGTAGGTCATGACCTTAGTCTCGGTGCTAAATTTGTGACGTCCAGATGGAATTATTCAATGCCATCATATTGTGAATCACTCTATGATAAATGTCGTAATAGTACTATGGCAAATTCTTGTCAGACAGTTTTGGAAAATGAACTTAGACTAGTGCGAGCCGATCTTGGTCATTACCAAAGTGGGCTTGTTGTTATTGCTAGCGCTGCTTTTTTTTCCGGTGTTGCTGCATTAGATACTCAAAATCTAATGGAATGGTTAGGAAAGTACATCCATTTACCTACATCAAAAATTCTTATCGACATGGGGGCAAATGTCACAGGATTGACAGTTGGTGCTTTTTTAAATTGTTTTATATGGGGCAAACCAACTGAACAAAATACTTCACAAGCTGATATTTCTGATAAACTAAATGGTAATCCCAATCTTACTCATGGAACATAGTTAGTAATTTTGAAAACTATATGAAACAACAAATACAGCATTTGATTGAAAGTTCTATAAAGAAACTTCAATCTCTAGGAAAATTATCTAAAGATATTAAACCTATAATCCGTGTAGAACGTACTCGTGCCAAACAGTACGGTAATTTTGCTAGCAACATTGCAATGGCTCTAGCTGAGACTACAGGTTATAAGCCTCGTGAGTTAGCGCAGTTAATAATAGATTATTTGCCTTCGTCAAAACAGATAGGGACCATTACAATAGCAGGACCAGGATTTATTAACTTTTATCTTACTGATGAAGCATTACGTGATGTAATAGTTGATATTCTTGAGTCAAAAAATAATTATGGTTGTTTGGATCTTGGTAAAAATAAGCGAGTTAGTATCGAATTTGTCTCTGCTAATCCAACAGGTCCCTTACATATAGGGCATGGACGTGGGGCAGCTTATGGTGATGCCGTTGCAAATCTTCTAGAAGCAATGGGATATCAAGTAGACCGAGAGTATTATGTCAATGATGTGGGACGGCAAATGCATGTATTGGCAACTAGTGTTTGGTTACGTTATTTGTCATTATTTACTGATTTGCCACATTTTCCCATAAGTGGATATAAAGGTAATTATGTTCTTGATATCGCCAAGCGACTTCAGACTGATTATGGTGATCAATTTAAGTGTCCTTTAGAAAAAATCTTTACAAAATTACCAAAGGATGCGGATCAAAATGGTGATTCGGAAGTTTATATGGATGCATTAATTATGAAGAGCAAAACTTTATTAGGAGAACGAGACTACTCAATAATATTCGAAATGGGGTTACAAACTATTCTGGATGATATTAAACAAGACTTAAGCGAATTCGGAGTTACATTCCAAAACTGGTTTTTTGAAAGCAGTTTAATAACGGGAAATGATATTAAGAAATGCATTGAGGACTTACGTCACAGAGGTCATCTTTATGAACAGGATGGTGCGTTATGGTTTAGAGCTACAGACTTTGGTGACGAGAAAGATCGTGTAGTAGTACGTGAGAATGGACAGACGACGTATTTTGCATCTGATATAGGCTATCATTTTAATAAATATCAACGAGCTTATGATCAAATAATTGATGTTTTTGGAGCTGATCATCATGGCTATGCTCCGAGAATTCGTGCTTTTTTACAGGCTGCGGAATTAGATCTTAATAAATTTCATGTCTTACTAGTGCAGTTTGCAATTTTGTATCGTAAGAAGCAAAGAGTACAAATGTCTACTCGTGGTGGCGAATTTGTTACTTTACGCGAACTGCGCGAAGAAGTTGGCAATGACGTTACAAGATTTTTTTATATCATGCGCAAAAACGATCAACATTTAGATTTTGATTTAGATTTGGCTAAGGAACAATCAGTTAATAATCCTGTTTATTACATTCAATATGCACATGCTCGAATATGTAGTGTAATGAGTCAGTTGCAAGATAAAAAATTGTCTTGGAATCAATCTCAAGGGTTGAATAATTTAAATCTGTTACATGAAATTGAAGAAGAAAAATTGCTTCGTACATTACAAGATTATAATGATACTTTGCAAAATGCAGCACAGCGATATGAGCCACATTTGTTGGCACATTACCTGCAAGAGTTAGCCGATAATTTTCACGCTTATTATAATGCGCATCAATTCTTGGTAGAGAGTGAGAAATTACGTGATGCACGTTTGTGTTTAATCATGGCAGTAAAACAAATTTTAGTAAATGGACTAAATTTATTAAAGATCTCTGTTCCAGAAGTGATGTAGTTGTTAATAATGAAATTTTCGAATTTTATCAACACTACTACAAACAGCTAAAGCCGCTGCATAATTTTGAGGAGGATTTAGATCAATTAACTTCCAATCTGATGTTTTATATGCATCGTTTCGTACATTCAACAATAACGATTTTCGACTGTAACCGATATCTACATCGAACTTGTTAAGAGGAAATGATAATCCTTTGCCTATTGCTTTAATAAAAGCTTCTTTACGAGTCCAACAATTGAAAAATGCTAATGTACGTTCTGGGATTGACAGTTTTAATAAAGCTTGTATTTCATGTTCAGAAAAAAATCTACATGCTATATCGTCCCCGACAAAATCTTTTTTCACAAATTCTATATCCACGCCGACATCAAAATTTTTGGTGAATGCAAATAAAGCTAAATCTTGAGAATGAGAAATATTAAAATTAATGTTTTCTACTCCGGGTTTGCCATAACTGTTATAAATAATATCTATTGTTTCAGGAGACGTACTTAAATAATTAGCTAATAGCTGCCGTAGAATTCCGTGCACCACAATAAAGCATTCCCGATGTTGGGTGAATACAAAACGTTGTGCCTGTTTCTTTTCATTGTAAGAAAGCATCGACTGGAATTCATCTAATTGCGAAATAAAGTTCTTTATTGAAACAAGCCAAACATGTGCTTCACAAGGTTTTAAAATTTGAAATTTAATAGGTACGCGCCAATCATTACTCATATGAATATTTATTAATGTTTTTATGGCTGTTATTTATATGTAATGTAGTTAATATGAGAGGTTTATTAATTCTATCTTGTCCAGAAAGTAAAAATTTTTGAAAATAACCCATAAAACTAATAATTAAATAACAAAGCAAACAGAAGGTGATTATTCCTAAAATAGTTTTACTCATATCAACCTCTTATCGTTTATGATACAAATTAACGAATACTTTTTATGGTATAATATTCTCATGATTTCGAGTCGAACACAACAAAATATCAAACCACGTAAGCGTTTTGGACAGAACTTTTTACGGGATAAGAATATTATTCAGAAAATCATTAAAGCTATAGCTCCTAAAAAAACAGATCATATTGTCGAAATCGGTCCAGGACTCGGAGCTTTGACAGTGCAGTTATTACCGATTTTAAAAACTATGGATGTTGTTGAATTAGATCAAGATCTAGCTTCTAAATTACAAACTATTTGTCGAAATTTAGGTGAGCTATGTATTCATCAAGCAGATGCTCTACGATTTGATTTTAAAAAATTAATAAGGGATAAACATCTTTTAAGAATCGTTGGTAACTTGCCGTATAATATTTCTACACCATTGATTTTTCATCTTTTAAAACAGATTGATTATATTCGTGATATACATTTTATGTTGCAAAAAGAAGTTGTTCAGCGTTTAGCTGCTAAACCAAATTGTAAAAATTATGGTCGTCTTAGCGTTATGGTGCAGTATTTCTGTCAAGTTAAAGAATTGTTTACTGTTAGTCCGCGTGCTTTTTATCCAGTGCCGAAAGTAGAGTCGGCTTTAATACGTCTTGTTCCACGTAAAAAGATATTGCTACCCGCTAAAAATATTTCTGCATTAGAAGAAGTAGTTAAACTAGCTTTTAACCAAAGACGAAAAATGATTCAGAATTGTCTCAAAGGTTTAGTTTCTAATAAACAATTTAATAATTTAAATATAAGTCCGAAACTTAGACCTGAGCAATTATCGGTAGAAGATTTTGTTAAAATAAGTAATGTTATTTGATATGTCTACGTACGCAATTGGTGATATTCAGGGTTGTTTTGATGAATTGCAAAAACTTTTGCAGTTGATCAAATTTGATGCTGAAAAAGATCGTTTATGGTTCGTTGGTGATTTAGTTAATCGCGGACCTAAATCTTTGCAAGTATTGAGATTTGTAAAAAATCTTCCTGATCCGATTGTGGTTCTTGGTAATCATGACTTGCATTTACTGACGGTTTTTAATCGTACCAATCATTTGCATGGAGAACATAGTTTACAAGATGTTTTACAGGCGCCTGACCGACATGAATTGATAGATTGGTTAAGAGCTCGGCCGTTGTTACATCACGATGAGAAGTTGGGTTATGTTTTAGTTCATGCTGGTATTTATCCTAATTGGACTTTACCACAAGCAAAAATTTATGCTAGTGAAATAGAAAAAATCTTACGTAGTAAAAACTATGCTACTTACTTAAGACATATGTATGGTGATGAACCAAGTATGTGGCATAAAAATTTAACTGGGATGGAGCGGTTTAGGTTTATCATTAACTGTTTTACTAGAATGCGTTTTTGCAATGTGCATAATAGATTAGATCTTTATGAAACAGGTAGTCCAGATGCTGCACCACCTGGTTATATGCCGTGGTTTAAAGTGCCAAACCGTAAAACTACACAGTATAAAATTATCTTTGGGCATTGGGCGGCACTAGAAGGTAAAGCTAATACAGCAAATATTTATGCACTTGATACAGGATGTGTATGGGGCGGGGCATTGACTGCTTTACGTTTAGAGGATGAACATATATTTAGTGTTGCATCAGGATATAAAGCCCAAGAGTCAGGTCTTTACAATACCTAGAGTCAATGAGTCACTGTATAGATGCTTAGTGGATTAGTAAAATTTTTCCATCCCAGTGAAGTTTTTGCATAGCTTCGGGTTGTTTGTATTCTGGATAGATAATCATTTTCCATTTATAATCTTTTAAAAAAGGTATTAATTCGTGAGCCGCACCTGGGAAAAGTTTTTCGATTTCATGATGCAATTTTATAGCAAAAAATCTATGTGTTGGATAACGATAGTTAATTACTCCTAACCATAATGGTATTTTTATGTTTTGTATGTATATATTTGATTTCCATAGACGCAGAATTATTGCTTTATTACCGCTATTTTTAGTCATCATCAAAACTGGATACTGATTTTGATATGTTTGTGGAAGTAAAGGTAAATGATATTCATTGCCTAAACGTTGTATTAGCCCGATTAATGTTAAAGTTGATTCATGGTATTGCCAACCTTGCTTTGTCAATTTTTGTTGAATATTTGGTAACTTATCCAGCCATTCTACATTGAATGCATCGATCGGATGTCCTAATCGATTGGTTCTATATAATGGAATACATTTTGCTGTGTGCCGTTGCCATGCTGAAAAAGTAACAGTGCAGGTAGGCCAGTAGAGAGTGTAATCGTGGCGTACTTTTTTGAAGTCATAAACCCCAAAAACTAGCCAGACGATCAGAAACGTGATGAGAGATGTTATAAAAAGCTTCTGTGGAGGAATATGAGGTATATGGCTGCGTCTATAGGAAATAGTTATTAGTAGAATTATTGTGGTAGCTAAAAATATGCTCCCAACAATATCTGTTAAAAAATGTGCTCCCAAGTAAAGTCTTGAGAAGGCAACCAAAGTTGTTACCAGGGCTATAAAATAATAAGGAATACGGCGATGTTCTGGTTTTAATTCTTGTGCCATAAATATACCTAGAAAACCTACAAGACCCAAAGTAAGACAGGTATGCCCACTTGGAAACGAAGAATTTATCGGACCATGTAGGAGATGTCCTGG
>CAYFQQ010000186.1:0-8800 GCA_964345265.1 uncultured Coxiellaceae bacterium | reverse complement strand
GACCAATTTTAAGTGCTATTTCACGTCATACCCGCGAAGGCGGGTATCCAAAGAGCCCCAAATTAAATGGATTCTCGCATTCGCGAGAATGACAGCATCAAAATGAGAATTGCTGCTATCGTAGGGTAAAAGTTGATATTGATTTAAATATGTCATCAAGCTTTTGATGCGTGGACCATATTGCGCTTCCTGTGCTAATCCTTCTGGAAATAAAGCTTTGTTTATCTTTCCACAACTACATCTTTTTGTTTCAACTTGGTGCTCTGTAACATATATCGATAATGGCGGTATATCAAAAATTTGTCGTCGTTCTATGCTTTCCAAAGGTAAATCAATTAACAATCGTCCACAACATTCGCATGTTTCTACCTTATGGCGAATTACTTCATCTGCATTTTCTACCACCTTTAGCTTATTACCTTTATGACCAGGCTGACCACCACTTTTACGATGACTTTTTTCCCTCTGGCTTTTCGGCTTCGGTTTCGGCTCTCTTTTGAATCCATCACTGGATGGTGGTTTACTACTGTTTCGACTATTCTTGGCTAACTGTGCTTCTAATTCCTTAATTCGTGCTTCTAACTTTGATATCTCTTTCTGAAAATATTCCCACAATGCTATTATTAATGCATCTTTCTCTTCTGCCTTTAACTTTTTTAAATCTGGTAGCTTATCCATAAAATTTTCATGTCCACCAATCATTATTCGCGTAAATTAAACACCTTCTCCGCCTGCTATGCAAATTTTATTAAAAAATCGAGTGAGTAGTTACGAATCTATATACAAGACCCAAATTTGCTATAAATGGAAATCCCCCATTATTCCCTCCCTGAAGAAATTGTATAGTATTTACACTAGGAGTAATTCCGAATTTATTGGTTAACCAAAATGTATTACCTAAAGTGTAATATATATAACTAAAACCAAAAGCAGGAATTGTCGTGAAAAGATCATCGTTTTCAAAAACCTTAGTTTTATTATAATGTACATAGTTGTATCTGATAACTAAGTAAGGTTCTAGCCAATTAGCTTTATAGCTTATTATTGGACCTCCATATATGTAAAAACCAGTAGTACCGGCACCAATTGCTCCTATACTTGAATCAATAGCCATCGATAGCCCTTGAGGACTATTTATTAATGCATATTTCGCTGTTATTCCAGCTGACAGAAACATGGCGTTTACTTCTGCAAGACCACCAATATCAAGATTATCCGTAATACCCCGATTTAGGCGTAAGTATCCTCCCCCAGTCGCGCCTCCCCCAGCTGTCATAAGAGAACCGCCGCCATTAATTCCCCAGTTAGCTTTACCGAGGCTTCTGGCAGTGTAGTCGTTAGAAAGCGGCGCAAGTCCACAGGATTGTAGAATTAATAAAGCCGGCAAGATAAAGAGTAAGAGATACTTTTTCATTTTATTCGCCCCTTTAAATCTATATAATTCTACTATGAAATCTGAAAGATTACGAAAATTGGTTATCGAAAATCTTGAAGAACTGAAAGCAATCGATATTGTTGCTTTGGCTATTCACAATTTAACCGACATTGCTGATTACATGGTAATTTGTTGCGGTACTTCGAGTCGTCACGTTCACTCTATTGCCAGTAATTTAATTGAAAAAATTAAACAGCATGAAGTAAGACCGTTTGGAATAGAAGAAGCACCGAATGGTGAATGGACCTTAGTAGATTTTGGGGATGTCATTGTACATATTATGCTTCCTGGAACTCGTGAGTTTTATAAATTAGAAAAACTTTGGGCTGTGGATTTGGTTAAAGAGAGACGCCTAAAATAAACTGTTCAAAGTTTTGCTAGACCACGATAAATGTCCTTGCGGTTACCTACTTTAACAATTAGAACTAATAAAATATTATCTTCGATCTTGTAAATTACACGGTAATCATTCATTGCGATTCGATATAAACTGTGTTTACCAACGAGTTTTTTTACATATGGCGGACGCGGATTTATTTGCAATGCTTCTACTCGTTTTATTATAAGTTTTTGAATATTTTTGGGTAATTTCTTAATTTGTCTTTTTGCTGCAGGAGAGAATTCAATTCGGTAACATCGACTTGACATTTACAAATCCAATTCTTTTTTTAAGTCATCAAGAGATGTGGTCCCCTTAGTTTTAGCTTCCTCTAACGCTTTGTATGCTTCTTGTATATCTATGTAATCTTCAAACTTCTCTAACAACTGGTAATCCTCTAGTGGTACAACAGCGGCCAGATCTTTTTCTCTACGTGTTAAAATAATCCGTTCTTTGCCGTAAGCAACGCGATTAAGTAACTCAGAAAAATGTTCTCGAGCTTCTACTGTGTTTATCATGTTCATAAATTCAACCTCATATTGCAATTTAGATTGCTTAAATGTACATTACGGATATATATATTGCAATCTTTTTAAATAAATAATGACCAAAAAATTAATATTAAAAAATTATGATCAAGAAAAACAATTGTTTCAAAGACGTTTAATTGTTGCTACAGTTGTAATTATTTTATTAATCGGTTTATTAATTTCTCGTTTAGTCTATTTACAGATATACCAACATGAACTTTATTCTACGATGTCCCAAAAAAATCATTTGGAACTCTTGCCAATCGAACCTAATCGGGGTTTGATATATGATCGAAATGGTATTCTTTTGGCAGAGAATCAACCGGTTTTCAGCCTCGATATCATTCCCGATAAAGTTCAGAATTTAAAAAAAACTTTAGTCGATTTACAAAAAATTGTTAGTATCAGCCAAGATGATTTAACTCAGTTTTATCAAGCTCTGAAACAACATCGTATTTTCAATTCAATTCCGCTTAAACTAAAACTTAGTGATGAGGAAGTAGCACGTTTTTATGTTAATCAATATCGATTTCTAGGGGTAGTCATCGATGCACGCATGATTCGATATTATCCGTTAGGCAAAACAATGGCTAGCGTACTTGGCTATATGGGGCGTATCGATAGCAGAGATCTTATTAATCTCGATTCTACTAATTACAGTGCTAGCAGTTTTATCGGAAAAAATGGTGTAGAGAAATATTACGAACAGCGATTGCACGGACAGGTCGGTTATCAACAGGTTGAAGTTGATGCTAGCGGTCGCATCGTTCGCACTTTAAAACGTATTCCTCCTATTCCGGGTGATAAGCTTTATTTGACTATAGATAGCGAATTACAATCAGTAGCGGAGAAAGCATTAAATGGTGAACGTGGTGCGGTAGTCGCAATTCAACCGCGTACAGGAGAAGTACTTGCTTTGGTTAGTAGTCCGAATTTTGATCCTAATTTATTTGTGCAGGGCATCGACGCTAAACAATATAAAAAATTACAAACCTCTTCAGATAAGCCTATGTATAATAGAGCAATTCACGGCCAATACCCTTTTGCTTCAATTATTAAACCGTTTCTTGCCTTAGAAGGGCTAGATAGCAGCATAATTACACCCCAGTATACAATTTATGATCCCGGATGGTTTAAACTTCCTAACACAAATCATATCTATCTTGACTGGAATTGGAAGGCAGGTGGTCATGGTTATGTAAATGTTAGTAAAGCACTGATTGTATCCAGTGACCCCTTTTTCTACAATTTAGCAGTAATGTTAGGTATTGATCGAATTGATGATATTCTTAGTCGCTTTGGTTTCGGACGTCTAACTGGTATTGATATACAAGATGAAGCGAGTGGTTTGATTCCTTCTCCAAAATGGAAAATGCGTGTTTTAGGTGATAGCTGGTATACCGGTGATACCATAATTTCTGGTATTGGCCAGGGTTTTATGTTGACTACTCCGTTACAATTAGCACAGGCTACAAGCACATTGGCTAATCGTGGTATACGTTTTCAACCACATTTGCTGTTAAAATTGCAAACTTTTGATGGTCAAATATTAGATCAAACACCGATTGCAGAAGATCCAGTAATGTTGTCGCACAGAGAAGCTTGGCGAGTGGTAATTAAGGCTATGCAAGGTGTGGTAACAAGTGAACAGCCATGGGGGACCGCACGAATTCGTTTCGGTACTCATCCTAAATATACCATTGCAGCTAAAACTGGTACTGGACAAGTGTATAGTAGTCATAGCCGCGATGAAAACCAAACCAATGTTGCCAATATTCCTAAGCATTTACGTAACCATTCTTTATTTATCGGATTTGCCCCAGTAAAAAATCCTCAAATAGCTATAGCCGTTATTGTTGAACACAGTCCGATTGCAGGTACTATAGCACGCAATGTGTTAGACTATTATTTTGGCTCACATAAATGAAAAAGTATAACTTTATTATTCATAAGCCTCATCAAAACTCATTTTTGCAAAATTTATTATCCAGAATCTGGCGTTGTTTACATATAGATATGCCGTTACTTGTTGGCTTGCTATTATTAATAGTTATGGGACTTTTTGTTTTATATAGTGCTAGCAATAAGAATCTGACCTTAGTATCTCAACAACTAATTCGTATATCAATCGCTTTTGGAATTATGTTTATTTTAGCGCAAATACCACCTCGCAAATACAAAACATGGGCGCCTTGGATTTTTACAATCAGCCTAATGTTATTATTAGTTGTGCTTATAATTGGTGCGATGGGTAAAGGCGCACAACGTTGGTTAAGCCTTGGACTAATTAGTTTTCAACCCTCAGAGATTATGAAACTTGCAATGCCTATGATGTTAGCCTGGTATTTGAGCGATAAACGTTTCCCTCCTACACTATGTATGATCATTATATGTGGTGTGATATTAATTATCCCCGTACTAATAACTGCTGTGCAACCGGATTTAGGGACGGCATTAATAATTGCATTTGGTGGTGTTTTTGTACTTCTTTTAGCTGGCATAGGTTGGAAATTAATTTGTGGTATTGTTACGCTTGGCGCTCTGAGCTTGCCAATTGTTTGGCACTTTATGCATGGTTATCAACGTGCCCGTGTATTGACTTTTTTTAATCCAGAAAGGGATCCCTTAGGTCGTGGTTATCATATTATTCAATCAAAAATTGCTCTTGGATCTGGTGGTTTGTTTGGGAAAGGTTGGCTAAATGGTACTCAATCACATTTACATTTTCTGCCGGAACATGCAACCGATTTTATTTTTGGAGTATGTGGAGAGGAACTCGGGTTAATCGGTTGTATTGCATTACTGATTATTTTTCTTTATATCGTAGGTCGAGGCTTATATATAAGTAGTCAAGCACAAGATACATTTACCAGGTTACTAGCAGGGAGCTTAATTTTAACTTTTTTTATATCATTTTTTATAAACGTTGGTATGGTAACTGGAATTTTGCCAGTAGTTGGTTTACCCTTGCCGTTAATCAGTTATGGAGGAAGTTCAATAGTAACTCTAATGGCTGGTTTTGGTATTATTATGTCGATACATACACACAGGAAACTATTGTCTAGTTAAATGCGAAAATTAACCTATATTCTAATTATAGTCAGCTTGTTTTTACTTAATTGGCCGGTAGTATCTTTTTCAATTGAAAATTTCGCGGAACAGAAACAACAATTTATTGATAGAATGGTCACCAAATACCATTTTGATAGAAAGTACATTTCAGATTTAATACACGGTGTAAAAATCTCACCTCGACCCAAAAGACGTATTATCTATGAAGAAAAACCATGGTATATATATCGCGAATTATTCATCAATGAGGATCATATAAAAGCAGGAATTGAATACTGGAAAAGTCACGCTAAAGTTCTATCCCAAGTGAAAAAAAAATATGGAGTACCAGCAAATATTATAGTCGCTATTTTAGGGATAGAATCTCATTATGGGCATGAACAAGGTTTACAACATGCCCTAAACGTTTTAGTAACATTAGCTTTTACCCCTCATCATGAAACTCATTTTTACCAGTATGAACTTGAACAATATTTTTTATTAACTAGAGAGCTTAATCTTGATCCAAGCAAAGTACACGGTTCTTATTCTGGGGCTTTAGGTTACCCGCAGTTTATGCCCGGTGCTTATAGAAAATATGCCATTGACTATGATAATAATAACAAGAAAGATCTATTTCATGATACCAGTGACGTTATAGCTAGTATTGCTAATTTTGTAAAGGACAAAGGTTGGCATGAAAATGAAATAGTTGCTGTACCGGCTATTATTCACGGTGATAAATATAAACAAATTTTAAATGAACAATTAAAAACAAAATTTAGTGTTGCTGAACTAAAGAAATATGGTGTAAAGCCTGTAGAGCAATTGTCCGATGAAACTCAAGTGAACTTAATCCGACTCGAAAATGAACAGAATTATGAATATTGGCTAGGCTTACATAATTTCTATGTAATTACTCGTTATAACAATAACTTGTTATATGCCATGGCCATATATCAATTGTCTGAAGGGCTAAAACAGTTTTTTCATTAACATCATGTTCAAAACCGCATTACAGCATCATCAAAAAGGTGAGATCCAGAAAGCAGAGGAGCTTTACCGCCGAATCCTGCGTAACGAGCCAGATAATGCTGATGTTTTACATCTATTAGGTATTCTCTTAGCTCAAAGAGGTAAATTTAGCGAAGCACAAAAACTGATTGCTAAAGCTATTGAGTTACAACCGAATTCGCCTTCATTTCATAATAGCATGGGCAATACCTTAAAAAATTTAGGCAAACTGGATAAAGCTATTGACTATTATCAAAAAGCTCTTGATTTGCAATCTAACTATGCAGTTGCTCATAATAATCTAGGTAATGTTTTGCTGCAACAAGGCAAATTAAAACAGGCGAGTAAGCATTATCGACAGGCAATACAAATACAGCCAAATTATGCTGATGCGCACTATAATCTCGCAATAATTTTATTAAAACAAAATAATGTTGCTGAAGCTATGAAACATTTGGATAAAACTTTGCAACTTCAACCAGATCATACTGAGACTCATAATCAAAAGGCACAATTACTTCACCAGCAGGGTGATCTTGATAAAGCAATTTATCATTACAAAGAATGTTTAAAACTTGACCCTTGTAATGCGGCAGTGTTTCACAATTTGGGTGCTATTTTTCTTGAGCAAGGCGAACCAGCCGCTGCTTTGAAATATTTTTTGCGTTTATTACAAATTGCTCCAGATTTTGATACTTATTATAATCTTGGCGTAATTTATATGTATCTAGGACGACCTAACGATGCTATTCAATATTTTCAGGAAGCGTTAAAGAAAGATCCTAATCACTTTGCATCTCACAATAATCTTGGTTCGATTTATTTAAAAGCAGAAGATTATAAAAACGCTGCTTGGCATTATCGTCAAGCGTTAAAGCTACAACCAGATAATAAGGAAATCACCTACATTTTGAATGCTATTGATCAAAAGAAAATTCCCAAAACGGCTCCGAAAGAATATATTCAGAGTCTTTTTGATCAATATGCAGCGTATTTCGACAAACATTTAATTGAAATTTTGCACTATAAAGTTCCGGAATTACTATATAAATCTATCGAACAAGAAACAAAAATTAAAAAGCATTCTTGGAATATATTGGATTTAGGTTGTGGTACTGGTTTATGTGGTGAAAAATTTCGTCCCATAGCAAAAAAATTAATCGGTATCGATCTATCAGAAAAAATGATTGAAGTAGCTAAGCGGAAAAATATTTATGATGAATTACATGTGTCCGATATTCATCAAGCATTACAAAAACAACAAGACCTAGATTTAATCATTGCAGGTGATACATTTGTATATATAGGAGATTTAGCTAAAACATTTAGTGATTGTAAAAATGCCTTAAGAGAATCTGGTTTACTTGCTTTTACCATCGAAAAAACTACCCAATATCCGTATGAACTGCAAAAGTCTGCGCGCTTTGCACATGGTAAAAAATATATCGAAGAATTGGCTAAGCAGAACAATTTCAAAATTCAGCAATGCAATAATATTGTTTTACGAAAACAAAGAAATAAATCTATCGAAGGATATTTGTATGTGTTAGCGGGGGTAAAAGATCAGATTATAACTTCAGAATAACATGTTACTTTTTTGTTCTAAAAATAGAAACGTTACTTTTTATTGACATATTTCTTTTTTTAGATACCTATGATAATATAGTGCACGGATTTTCATGGCACAAAGATACCCCTAATTTTTCTTGCTAAGTTGATACATCGCTAGTGAATTCAATTTCATAATTTTTTAGCCATGGTATTTCTTTTAACTCGTTTTCTATGTTTAAACTGTCCAACAATAATGGCACATGTCGTTTTTTCTGTAGTTTAACTAAGATTTTTTATAGACACCATATCGAATAAGTAATGGCATGAAACAAAGTAATCCGCCTTACAGAAACGTTATAATTTTTTGTATCTAAAATAGCTTTGATATCAGCTGCTGATAAATACTGCTTGCGCAAAATAATAATAAGGGTTTTTAACTTATCCCCGTCTTCTCTTTGTCGTCGTCCTCGTTTTATTGTTTTAAAAAACGGTTCCTCGTCTTGAGCCAATTTCTGCTTAAACTCTTTGATCAGAGAATAAAAAGCATGAATAGTATAGTTATATCGATTGGCCACTTTAACTGCTGGCCTTTTTTCAACAAAATAATATCGCAATGCCTCATATTGTCTGCGTGCTATAACATTGGTATCTGAAAAATAATCTATCGGTGATAAATGTATAGGGGCTTTTGCTTCCAATTATATACAAAAATACTATTTGTTACAAGCAATATTGGCGTTGTTGTCACACCAAAATGATAATGTCCCCATGAAACCAAAATAGAAATGTCCCCCATGGATTAAAATGTCACTTTTAATTTTTTTAAAAAAGGAGGTGACA